>JANNVS010000232.1:0-12041 GCA_031414515.1 Sphingobacteriales bacterium
GGTGTAATTCAAAACATAAAAGAAATTTCAAAAATAGTACATCAAAAAAACTCTATTTTCTTTTGCGATGCAACACAAGCTATCGGTAAAATTCCTGTTGATGTGCAAAAAAATGGAATTGATTTGTTGTGTTTATCCGCACACAAATTCTACGGACCTAAAGGAATTGGTGCGTTATACGTACGCAGAAAAAATCCACGTGTAACTTTAGAACCTATAATTCATGGTGGTGGACACGAGCGCGGTTTACGAAGCGGCACGTTGAATGTACCAGCTATTGTTGGCTTAGGCAAAGCGTGTGAAATTATCAATATCAATAATGAAATAGAAAACATAAGAAATGAGTTTGAACATTCTTTAATTCAGAAATTCAACAGTACTATAATTATCAATGGAAAAAACGCAATGCGTTTGCCAAACACATCTAATATTACATTTCCATTTAAAGCAGTAGATTTTATTCGTCATACAAAAAGCAAACTAGCCATTGCAACAGGTTCTGCATGCACGTCAGCAGAAAATTTACCATCGCATGTGTTAACAGCAATGAACTTATCAAAAGAACAAGCAGAAAAATCAATAAGATTTAGCTTAGGAAAATATACGACTAAAGCAGAAATGGACGAAGTAATTAAAATGGTAAAATCGATAAATAATAATCATTAATCAACTTATTTTTTTCGTAAATACTTTTCAGTTTGCAACTCTAAATGTTTCCAACTAATCGTAAGCGTATCGCCATTTGTAGAAAGAAAATACTGTGCAGGTCGTTCATCGTTAAACTGCATCATATTGGATTCATTTTCTTTAAACATCAGTAAGTTACCACTTCGCGGTAATGTATTTTTTTTTGCATGAATTTCCATAAATGTATTGTCTTCTTTCAACTCTAATTCAATATTATCTGCGGTACTAATTGGCGTAGATAATCCATGTCGTATACCACAACAATCCGTTTCCATCCATATCCAATTGCCATAAATATTCTTAAGAACTATGGGTTTTATTGGATCTATCCATTCACCACCTTTTTTGGGTTTTGGCATTTTTGGAGGTTTCACTGAAAATCCATTAAATACAATAATCGAAAAAAATAAAATAAAAAACAGCTTCTTCATAGTAATTAATTGCTTCAAATTTATAAAATTTGTTGTACAAATTACATTATATCAAATACCTTACCAAAAATGGTTGAAATACAAAAAGTACGTATTGATAAATGGCTATGGTCTATCAGAATGTATAAAACGAGAACATTAGCTTCAGAAGCCTGTGCTGCTGGCAGAATAAAAATAGAGAATAAATCCGTAAAAGCGTCTTACTTATTAAAAATTGGACAAACTATACATATCAATAAGCAAGGTGAAAAACACATTTTAAAATCAAAAATATTGACAGAAAAACGTATTGGTGCAGCCTTGGCGAGTGATTGCTATGAAGACTTAACACCACTTGAAGAAAAAAATAAACTTCTTTTTTCAATCTCTTTATATGAAAAACGTGACAAAGGAATCGGAAGGCCAACCAAAAAAAATAGACGGGAAATTGATGATTTCAAAGATTCAGACGATAAATTTTGATGCGCAAAACTCATTAAAAGCAAAAACCTTACCTCTTTTAAATAATTAATAACAATTCTATCTATCCAAAAGTATCTTTTTAACTCTAAAAGTATTAATTTTGTGCTAAATAATTAAATTATGTTTGGTATACACGGAACGGAATTATGGTTCATTTTAGCAGTAGTAGTATTACTTTTTGGAGGCAAAAAAATTCCTGAATTAATGCGTGGTGTTGGAAAAGGTATTCGCGAATTTAATTCTGCTAAAGGTAATCTACAAGACGAGCTTGAGAAAGGCATGAAAGAAGAACCCAAAAAACTGCCTCAGACAGAATCAAAGAAAGAAGAAATCGTATAATCCTATCAGAAGTGCAAGTGTACAGATCTCTTAAGAAGCTGCAGAAAGATTTATTTGAAAATAGAATAACTGCTACCGATCTTTCCAAATACTATATCAAACAAATACAGGAACAAAAAGAATTAAATGCTTTCATAGAAGTATTTGAAGAAACTGCATTAGCAACTGCTAAAAAAATAGATACTAAAATTTCATCAAAATTACCATTAGGCAAACTTTTTGGATTAGTCATTGCCATCAAAGATAATATCGTTTATAAAAATCATTTCGCAACAGCAGCTTCACATATTTTAGATGGATTCAAATCACCTTATTCGGCAACCGTTTTAGAAAAATTATTGGCAGAAGATGCCATTATTATTGGCAGAACCAATTGTGATGAATTTGCAATGGGTGGAAGTAACGAAAATTCGTATTATGGTGCAGTTAAAAATCCTATGGATAAAACACGAGTTTCTGGTGGCTCATCTGGCGGCTCTGCAGCTGCGGTTGCTGCTGGTTTATGCATGGCTGCGCTTGGTTCTGATACAGGTGGTTCTATTCGTCAACCTGCTGCATTTTGTGGTATCGTTGGTTTGAAGCCAACATATGGTAGAGTTTCTCGTTATGGTTTAATTGCCTACGGTTCTTCATTCGACCAAATTGGTCCACTCACACACAATATTGAAGATGCTGCATTAATCTTAGAAGTAATTGCTGGTGGCGATGCATACGATGCAACTTGTTCTCAAAAAGAAGTTCCTGCGTATGTTGAAAAATTGCAATCAACTAAAAAATATAAAATTGCATATTACAAAAATGCAATTGAGCATGAAGGCGTAGATGCAGAAGTACGACAAGCTACATTAGATACAATTGAATTATTAAAACAAAAAGGAAACGAAGTCAGTGCCATTGAATTTGCAGAATTAGATTATATCGTGCCAGCTTATTATGTATTAACAACTGCTGAAGCATCTAGTAATTTATCGCGTTTTGATGGTGTGAAATATGGTTATCATGCAAAAAAAGCAAGCGATTTAGATTCGACCTATAAACTTACGCGCTCACAAGGTTTTGGCAAAGAAGTGCAACGCAGAATTATGAGTGGCACATTTGTGTTGAGTGCTGGATACTACGATGCCTATTATTCTAAAGCGCAAAAAGTACGCAGAATTGTTGCCGAAAAAACCAAGCAAACCTTAGAAGAATACGATTTTATATTGTGTCCTACGGCACCAACACCAGCTTATAAAATTGGTGAAGTACAAGATTCTATTGCCTCATTTTTAGGTGATATTTTTACAGTGCAGGCAAATATTGCAGGCATTCCAGGCATTTCGTTGCCATTATACAAAACAAAAACTGGCTTGCCAATTGGTATACAATTTATGGCTGGAAGGTGGCAAGAAGAAAAATTACTAGCGTTTGCAAGTTCTCTTATATAATAACTATCAGAAACTTCGTTTTAACAATCCTAAAAAAATCCTAAAAAACAGTTATCAGTTCAAGAAAAAGCACATTTTCCTTATCTTGCAAAAATGAGATTCGGAAATTCTTTACCAATATTTATACTTTTCATTCTTTGTGGTTTAAATTTTGGTTTAAAAGCACAAACTTCGCCACCATCACAATATAAAGATGTATCTAGTGAGTTGGAAATTCCTACAGAAGAGCAACTATTTAAAAACGATCCTGATCCTGTAGTGATGAGCGCGCAAATAGCAGTGCGTTTAAAAAAAATACAACAAACTATACCGTTAGATTATAACGAACATGTACAAAAATATATTTCGTATAATACAAATGAAAAACGCAAACCACATGTTGCCAAAATGCTTGGAAGAGCCAAAAAATATTTTCCAATTTTCGAGCCTATCCTATCACAATATGGCATACCTGATGAAATGAAATATTTAGCTGTTGTTGAATCGGCACTCAATCCGTTTGCGGTTTCACGCATGGGTGCAAGTGGTCCTTGGCAATTTATGTACAGCACTGCGTTGCGTTACAATTTGAATATTTCAAAACGTGTTGATGAGCGTCGAGATCCTTATTTCGCCTGCGATGCAGCGGCTCGCTACCTGAAAGAGATGTATAATTTATACGGCAGCTGGCACCTTTCTATTGCATCGTATAATTGTGGAGCAGGCAATGTAAATCGTGCTATTAAAAAAGCTGGTGGCTCTAAAAATTTCTGGGACATTCAAGCATATCTGCCAGCTGAAACTCGTGCATATGTACCATCTTTTATTGCTGCTGTTTATGCAATGAAATACGCATCGCAATATGGTGTTTCGCCTTTGACTATTGAAAGAGAAAATACACAACGAGTAACTGCAAGACAAAAATTAACAGTGAATGATTTAGAAACTGTATTGCAAATTCCGCGACAAGTTATTATTGACGAAAATCCATCTTTGCTAACGACTTTCATTCCACCAGATTTTATTTTAAATCTTCCTTCTTCAAAAATAATGTCGTTTAATCAACTTCAAGATTCTTTATATCAAAAAGCTATTTGCGAATTAGAAGATCAAAAACTAATAGTTCCAATTATTATAAAATCAACCAGTTCTCCGAAGGCATCTAAAGAAGATTACGATGATATTGCTTTAGTTGAAAAAGAAAATAAATCCATGCCGAAAAGCACTACAACCAAACCAAATGATGCGCCAATCGCTGGTGCAAAAAAGCCTGTTGTAAAAGAAGAAAATCCGATTCAAAAAAATACAAAAATAGTAACAAAACCTACTGCTTCAGTAGTTTTGAAAGAAGATGACAATAACTACAAAACTATTGCATACACAGTAAAAACTGGTGATAATTTAGGCTATATTGCTTCATGGTTTCATTGCAACGTAAAAGAAATTCGACGATGGAATAATCTGGATGGAAACTATATTGACATGAATGACGAACTTTTACTTTATGTACACAAAAACGACATGAAAAAATTTGTTCGTTTTAATTATTTGAGTAAAAATATTAAAGATGATTTAAGTGCAAAAATTACTACACAAGAAGAAACAGATGTAGCAACAAAGACGAAAGAACAAAAAGAACAAACGCCATTAATTGATAAAATAAATCCTGTAAAAATTTTATCTAAAAAAGATTGCTTTCAAACATACAAAATAAAAGATGGTGAAAACTTATGGACAATCGCTCAAAAATATGATGAAGTAACCGTTCAGGATTTGATGCAATGGAATAATTTTAAAAAAACTCCTATCCTACACAAAGGCGATGAATTAAAAGTCCGTAAAATAGCTTGTAAGTAAAAAATAATTACATTCTCATATTTAAATGTATCCTTTATTACTTTTTATCAAAAGACATGCAAAGTAGAAAAGCAGAAACACTTCTATTTTAATATACTTATGGTATGTTTATGACCGAAGACAAGATTAAAACCCTGTCTTTTCTATATTATTTTTGGTATTTTTGCCCAATAATCCTATTCTAGTAATCAACTACAAACCATGTTCGCATACCTAAAAGGAAAAATTACATACAAAACTCCTACTCACGTATATCTAGAATGCAATGGCGTAGCTTATTTTGTAAACATCTCATTAACCACCTTTTCACAGATAGAAAAGGAAGAAAATGTTAAGTTATATGTGCATTTAGTTGTACGAGAAGATGCACATATCCTATACGGCTTTTTCTATGAAGAAGAAAAGAACATGTTCCTACATTTAATCTCTGTTTCGGGTGTTGGTCCAAATACAGCTAGGTTAGTACTTTCTTCCATGTCTACACATGAATTTCAAAAAGCAATAATTCAGGAAGATGTGCGTTTAATACAATCAATAAAGGGAATCGGGCCCAAATCCGCTCAACGATTAATTTTAGAATTAAAAGACAAGCTAAAGAAGGGATCAATGCCTGAAGGAATGGATACTTTGTTAATTCATGGATCTTATTCTCTGATTACAGATGAAGCAATGGCAGCATTAAGTATGCTCGGCTTCCAAAAAATTCAAGCGGAGAAAGCAGTTCAAAAAGCAATAAAAGATAATCATCAGATACAGACAGTTGAAGAATTGATAAAATTGAGCCTAAAAAATTTGTAAATTTGTAGCACACTCTATTATTTAGTGAGAAAATACTTAAATAATACTTTCACTAGTACCTTCTTATCTTTTGCTATCCTTTTTAGCACATTACAATGTATTGCTCAAACCGACTCTACAAAATCCTTCTTGCGTTATCCAATTGAAGATAGAAATACTGATTTTATTATTACAAAACAAAAAGCAGGTATTGATTTAAAAGACCCTAAAATTATAGATAAGAAAATTGAATATGACCCGAAAACTAACAAATTTGTAGTGTATGAAAGGATTGGTGAAAATTACTATAAAACGCCAACCTATATGACTTATGATGAATTCTTACAATATTCAAGTCAGGAATCTGAACAAACTTATTTTCAACAGCGTTCAAGAGCGGTTGATCTTGCAGAAAGAAAAAGTAAACAACCTTTTTTATATCAAGGACCAGAATTATTCAATCGATTTTTAGGTGGAACCAAAATAGAAATAAAACCGCAAGGTAATGTAGATGTTACCATCGGCGTAAATTCTCAACGTATAGACAATCCAGTTTTATTACAAAATCAGCGACGCAATATCAATTTTGATTTTGATATGAATATTCAACTAGGATTACAAGCTTCTATTGGCGATAAGCTGAAACTAGGAATAAACTATAATACAAAATCAGGATTTGCTTTTGAAAATCAATTAAAATTAGGCTATAAAGGAAAGGAAGATGATATTATTCAAGCATTGGAGTTTGGAAATGTAAGTATGCCATTAAGAAGTGCTCTCATAAAAGGACCACAAAATTTATTTGGCGTAAAGACACAATTAAAATTTGGCCGATTAATGATTACCAATGTTTTAGCTCAACAAAAATCAAAAACCGAAAATGTAAGAATTGAAAATGGAGCACAAACAAAAAAGTTTGCCATTAAAGCAGACGAATATGAAGACAATAGACACTTTTTTATTGCTCAATACTTCAGAGATGTATACGAACAGAGTTTAAATAAACTACCCTTTGTAGCATCACAAACTATTATTAATAGAATTGAAGTTTGGGTAACCAATAAAACAAGACAAACTGAAGAAGTTAGAGAAATTGTAGCTTTCCAAGATTTAGGTGAGACCAATAAAATATATAACACCACTAGTATTATTAGTAATGGTGGATCATATCCAGAAAGCAATTCCAACAACCTTTATAATATTATTACACGAAGCCCTAACGCACAAGATTTTCGAGACCCAAGTAGATGTATTAGCTTCTTAGAAAGTAATGGATTACAAGCTGTAGATGATTTTGAAAAAGTAAGTGCTCGTAAATTAGCAACAACAGAGTATGTTTTTAATGCTCAATTAGGATACATATCTTTAAATCAACAGCTTCGACCAGATGAAGTATTGGGTGTTACTATACAATATTCAGTAAACGGTAAAGTATATCAATTAGGTGAGTTTGCTTCCGATTTACCACCTCTAGCTGATACTACAAAAACTAAAGATCAAATATTAGCTCTAAAAATGTTAAAGGCAACATCAGTCAGAACAGTTGAACCCATCTGGGATTTGATGATGAAAAACGTTTATTCTTTAAATGCATTTAACGTAAGCCCAGAACAGTTCTTTTTCGATATATATTATATAGATCCAGGTGGTGGGCAAAAACGTTATTTACCAGATGCAGGAAATATTACTGGTCAACAATTATTAAAAGTATTAAATCTTGACAATGTCAACAATCAATTAGATCCACAAAATG
Source organism: Sphingobacteriales bacterium (assembly GCA_031414515.1). GTDB lineage: Bacteria > Bacteroidota > Bacteroidia > Chitinophagales > JADIYW01 > JADJSS01. Next base: position 7,713 of record JANNVS010000232.1, read on the forward strand.
ATGGACGATTTGATTTCATACCTAACGTAACTATTAATCCAAGAAATGGCAAAATTTACTTTCCAGTCTTAGAACCTTTTGGAAGTTCTTTGGCAAATGCAATTGGAGACCCTGTGATTGCTGCCAAATTTGCCTATAGATATTTATATGATACCACAAAATTTGCAGCACAACAATTTCCAGAATTTAATCGATTTGTTTTGAAAGGCTCTTATCGTGGGACGGACAATAGCACATTCAGGTTGCCTGGTGCATTTAATTTACCTCAAGGCTCAGTAAGTGTGAGTGCTGGTGGTAATCTATTGAAAGAAAATATAGATTTTACAGTTAATTACGGTATAGGTGAAGTTGTCATAGTTAATCAAGGTGTTTTGAATTCAGGCATTCCAATTGATATTAAATTTGAAAATAATATTCTATTTGGCGTTGTTAATAAATCTCTGTTTGGTACAAGATTAGATTATACCGTAAATAAAAATTTCACAATTGGACTAACACACATGCGTTTGGCTGAGAGACCGTTTACTCAGAAAGTGAATTTCAATGATGACCCTGTAAAAAATAATATCATTGGATTGGATATAAATTATTCAACCGAATCTAAAGGATTAACTAGGGCATTTAATAAAATTACGGCACAAGACACTAAGGCTCCATCCAAAATATCTGTAGCTGCAGAAGCAGCTTATTTTATACCGGGTCATTCCAAAGCAATAAATATAGATGACGCTGGAACTGTTTATGTTGATGACTTTGAAGGCGCAAGTACCACTTTTGATTTAAGAGGAAGTTATTTAACTTGGTCGATGGCATCTGCTCCTAAGGGTATGTTAAATGTCTTTAATACTGAGAAATTTCCAGAGGCACGGCTAAGTGACAGTTTGATTTATGGTTTTAACAGAGCTAAATTATCCTGGTATTCTGTCGATCCTGTCTTTCAAGGTGGAAGCGGCACAAATCCATTAAATAGCGCAACAGAACAACAAACTATAAATAATATTTATACTCGACAATATTATGAGAAAGATGTTTTTAAAAACAGACAAAATTCCACTATCACCAATCCACCATTATTTACTTTAGACCTATCCTATTTTCCAGAAGAAAGAGGTCCATATAATTATGAAACTTCGCCAACTCCATATTCTAAAGGAGTAAATGCAAATGGAAAATTAAATAATCCTGAAACACGCTGGGCAGGTATAATGCGTACCATAGATGGAACTAGTGACTTCGAAGCTGCTAATATTGAATTTATACAATTTTGGGTATTAGATCCTTTTAAATTTCCTGGTGCTAACAGAAAAGGAAATCTATATCTTCAGTTAGGAAATTTATCAGAAGATATATTAAAAGACTCCAGAAAACAATATGAAAATGGATTACCGCGACCTAATGGAGGCACGACAGTAGATACCTCTTCTTGGGGTGTAACGCCAACCATACAAAACGCATTAACTAATAGTTTTGATGCAGACCCTGATGTAATAAAAAAACAAGACGTTGGTCTTGATGGGTTAGATAATGAAGGTGAAAAAAATTATTTCTCAAATTATATCACAAAGTTATCTACTATTGTTTCAAATATAACTATTATCGACAAAGCGAATACAGACCCGTCTGGAGATGATTATAAATTTAATAGAGATGGAAGTTTTGCGTCTAGTGATGGAGTTATCACTCGTTATAAAGATTTTGCGAATACACAGGGAAACTCTTCAAATAACTTAAGCGGTGGCAACGTAAACGGTAACTCGAAAACTCAACCAGATAATGAAGACTTAAATAATGATAATACACTGAATGAAACTGAAGAATATTTTCAGTATAAAATATCATTTGATGATAATTTTATTGCTAATTCTCCTTATGTTGTAAGTAAAGAATCCGTTCTTTTAAATGGTAATGACTCAGCATATTGGTATCAAATAAAAATACCTATTAAAGAATACGAATCGCGCGTTGGCAATATCTCTGATTTTCGCTCTATTCGTTTTATTAGAATGGTGTTGGCTGATTTTACAGATAGCGTTACTATGCGTTTTGCCCAATTTGGACTTGTACGAAATCAATGGAGAAAATATGATTTATCATTGGCAAATACTGGCGAACAATTACCTGGTGATGATGGTTCCAATACGGACTTTAATGTGACTTCAGTAAGTGTAGAAGAAAACTCCAGTCGCTCACCAATTCCATATGTTATACCACCAGGTATAAATCGTGAACAAAACATTAGTGGCTATAATAATGCCTTACAAAATGAACAAGCCATGAGTTTGCAAGTTTGTGAATTACAAGATGGTGATGCACGTGCAGTATTTAAAGTAACCAATCTTGATTTAAGAAATTACAAACGTATTAAATTATTCACACATGCAGAAAACTATCCTGGCGACAGAGGTAATTTATTTCCAATAAAAGACAAAGATATTCATGCTTTCATTCGTATTGGATCAGATTTTACTGATAACTATTATGAATACGAAATTCCTCTAAATGTGACACTTCCTGGCAGTTACAATACAGAAAGTGATGCAGATAGAAGATTAATTTGGCCAGACTCAAATCAGATGAATATTTTATTAGATAGTCTTACCAAAGTAAAACAAATACGAAATCAAAATAGTATCTCACAGATTTTACCATATGATGTTATTTTGGGAAATGGTGATAAAATAAGTATAAAAGGAAATCCTGATTTGGGTGTTGCTTCAGTATTTATGATTGGAGTAAAAAACCCAAAAAAAATTATTGGAGAAAATGATGAATCTGATGATGGTTTATCAAAATGTGCGGAAATTTGGGTGAATGAATTGCGGATGTCAGGGTTCGATGAACAAGGCGGTTGGGCAGCTTTAGGAAGAGTAGATTTACAACTTGGAAATTTAGGAAACCTTATTATGTCAGGCAATATGCATACCATCGGATTTGGTGATTTAGAACAGCGTCTGAATCAACGATATAGAGATAATTATTATCAATACGATATTGCCGCTAATTTACAATTAGGAAATTTATTGCCTGAAAAAGCTGGCTTAAAAATACCCGTATACACACAGTTTTCTCAATCTATCAGTACACCTCAATATGACCCTTATGAGCTAGACGTAAAACTTAAAGATAAATTTAGTGTCATAGATGCGGATCCAAACTTGTCGCAATCCGTAAAGAAGAAGTTGATAGATTCTGTAAAAAGAGTGGCTCAAGATATAACTACAATTAAAAGTATTAATGTAACTAATTTCCAAAAGGTTAGAACTAATTCTGAAAAACAGCCACGTGTTTATGATGTGGAAAATTTCAATTTTACATATGCTTTTATTCAAACCGACAAAAGAAATCCAATTATAGAAAAAGAATCAGTTACAAGACATCGTGGTTCGTTAGGATGGAATTTTTCACCTAAACCATTAATTTGGCAACCTTTTAAAAAAGTAAAAAATACTAGCATTCACTTAAAGCCGATAAAAGAATTCAATATCAATTTAAAGCCTAACTCAGTTGCATTTAGAACCGATATAAACAGACAATATGGTTCTCAGAAAATAAGAAACATAAGTGGTGATGACTTAGTGATCAAACCCACTTTTGATAAATTTTTCACGTGGGATCGTTTTTGGAGTGTAAAATATAGTTTAGCTAAATCTATTAACTTAGATTTTACTGCCACGAATAAAGCCAGAATAGATGAGCCAGAAGGTGCTTTGGATACAAAAGAGAAAAAGGATACCGTACGTAGAAATTTTTGGAAATTTGGAAGGAATATAGCTTATGATCATATTTTTAATGCATCCTATAATTTGCCATTACAATTATTTCCTTCGCTAGATTGGATGAATGTAAAAGCACGATATGGTACAACCTATTCTTGGACAGCGGCTCCTCTAGCGTTGGCTACTTTAGGAAATATAATTAAAAACAGCCAAGATTATCAAATTACTGCCGATATTAATTTTAAAAATCTTTATCAGAAATCTAAATTCTTGAAACCATATACACAACCAGATATTAAAAAAACTAAACAAGAATATGCAGATGCTTTTTCAAAATACAAGGAATTAGATAATACATCAAAAACAAAGATTATTAAGAAGAAAGAAGATATTGAACGTAAAATAGTAGATATAGAAATAGCAGAAAAGGATACTTCAAAAACCAAAGAAGATATTAAAAAATTAGTTTTAGAGAAAAAACAATTAAAAAATGATTTAAAACAACTAAAATTAGAAAAGAGACAATTATTAGAACCTGCAAACCCAGTATTAGATGCCGTAATGCGACCACTAATGATGTTGCAACGTGCATCGCTTAGTTATGACGTAAAGC
>JANNVS010000233.1:0-4689 GCA_031414515.1 Sphingobacteriales bacterium
AAATTCATTCCAATACTTCCTTGCTTTCCTTGTGGTGTTATATTATTATTTTGAAAAATAGAATAGGTCTGAATATTTCCAATACTATCAGATTGAACAGTACGATTATATTTCCAGAATGGTTTTGTAAAATCAGGACTAAAATTAAAATTTAAGCTGGGCCTAAAAGTATGTCTTATTGCTTTTAGTTTGCTATTCTTAAATTGAAATAATCCAAATAATTGTGTATTAAAACTCATATTAAAATTAAAATCACGATAAGATTTAAATCCATATTTAGTTTCAGGAACAGCCTGGTTAATAAGAGTATCAAATTTTCCTGTTAACTCATTCAACTGTACAAATGTATCTCTGTAAGTTCTATTGATATAACTGAAATACCAGTTTTCTCTATAATTAAAACCAACATTTAAATTCAAATATTTAAACAATGAAAAATTTCCGGAAATAGGTAAATTATGAGTGATGCTATTTCTCATATCTTTTAAAGTCTTTTTTGTAAAAAAAGTAGAGTCTGTTGCATTTAATTGATTTGAGGCATTTAAATCATAGGAGAAACCAATATTTTCATACCATTTACGCTTCGTAGCTGCTACTTTACGTTGAAATGGATTAATTCTAGTTACATTAAAAGAAAATTGCGGCAATGTTAATGAGATTTGTTTTGATTGTGTATTTTGAACTAAGCTAGTATTTAAAGCGATTCTAAATGGCTTATTTGGCCAAAATTTACTGTATGAAATATTAGAAGAAAAATTTGTTGCCAGAACACTTTGCGGATCTCTTGAATTTAAAAATTGATACGTCTTATTACTAACAATATTTAAATTAATATTAAAACTACTATTATACATTTTTTTGGGATCAATATTCAGTTGCATCTGAACACCAAAATTCAACGGAGGTTTTTGTCTATTAGGATTAAATCGTTCATATTGCGAACCGCCTCTTTGCTGATTGATATTAAAACTAAGATTGCCTGTAAGTTTGTATATTTTCCTAAATGCTAAGTTAGTATGCAAACCCCAACTTCCAAGAGTATAAACATCAGCAGTTGTAGTTATAGCTAATTCATCATTAATCTTCCAGAAATAGCCAATATTATTTAAAAAGAAACCTAACTCTGTACTTTGTCCATACGTTGGCATCAACAAGCCAGTACCTTTCGACTTTAAAGAAGGTAACATCGCAAACGGTAAAAATAAAGGCGTACGCACACCAGCTATTACTACATCTGCTGGCTTTCCAACTATTATTTTATCTTTTATTACTTTTGCTTTTCCTATCTCTACATAAAAGTGCGGATCATCTAAATCGCAGGTAGTATATCTTGCATTTTTAATATACAAAGTATTAGAGTCGATAACTTTAACTTGTTCACCATGTAAAAAACCATCCATTTCTTTCATTACAAGGCCATAACTTTTTCCTTTTTTTGATTTAAAATTAAACCTGGCTTCTTTTGCAATATACTCACCGCTACCATCCATAAATTCTACATGTTTCATTGTACCTAAACTATCATCATAAGTTTCTTTTGCATAAACTTCACTACTATCCCAATTAAATTTCATAAATCCAGCAGACATATCCATCTTTTGATATTTAATATTTGCCTTGCCATATAAAAAAACTGTCTTATTTGGAATATCGTAAATGATAGAGTCTTCGGCTTTATACTTTACATTATCTTCCAGATCATTATCTGTAATCTTTATTGTTTTTACATCCACATTTGTGGAATCATTAAATATAGAATCTGAAGTAGAATTTATTACTTTTGGCTCAAAGTTTGTTTGGTCAATTGTATCAATTGGTTTTAAAGTGTCATTTCGTAGATTATTTTGAGAAAATATATTGGCGGACATAAAAATTATGAAAAACAAAAAAAATACCCTTTTATATAAAATAATGTGCAACAATTATAAAATATTTCTTTACTAAATGAGTTTCAAATGTATGTTTAAAACGTCAAAAATACGGATTGCTTGCTTAATATTTCTATTATCTATACACACTATTGGACAATGTGTTTCAAATGCAACAAGCAACTATAAAGTAAAGACTATTGTTTTAGATGCTGGTCATGGAGGACATGACGTTGGTTGTCATGGTTCAACAGGTTCTTATGAGAAAGATGTAACCTTAAATATCATTTTGATGCTAGGTAAATTAATTGAACAAAAGTATCCTGATATTAAAGTCCTGTATTCACGCAAAACGGACATTTTTATACCATTACAGGACAGAGCATTATTAGCTAATAATAATGATGCAGACCTCTTTTTGAGTGTTCATTGTAATGCAAATCCAAATAAATCTGCTTACGGCACAGAAACATACTTAATGGGTTTACATGTCTCACAAGCAAATCTAGATGTTGCCAAACGAGAAAATGCAGTTATTAAATTAGAGGAAAACTATCAAAATACTTATGAAGGATTTGACCCTGAATCTCCAGAAGCAATGATAGCACTATCCCTTGCACAAAATGCAAATATTGAACAGAGCACTTTTTTGGCCAGTAAAGTACAAGAACGGCTTACAACCAATTTAAATCGTTTTAACCGTGGCGTGAAACAAGCTGGATTTTGGGTATTATACAGAACTACTTGTCCATCTATATTAATAGAAACAGGATTCTTGACAAACAAAACTGAAGAAAAATATCTAATCAAAGATGAAAGTCAGAAGGAATTAGCAAGTGCTATTTTTCAAGCGTTTGAAGACTATAAATCTACTATCGAAAAGGGAAATAAATTAACACCACCTATTATTATTAATCAAGAAGAAAATATAGTACAAGAAACTCCAATTATAGAAACAAACCCAATGGTAACACCAATTAAAACATTAGAAACAGTAACAACACAGATAGAAACTATAGAAAATATACCAGAAAAAGGAATAATCTTTAAAGTTCAAATAAAATCATCTGCTAAACTTTTACCAAAGACAGATAAAGCATATAAATTATATAGCAATCTTAAATATGACAAAACTGATGGCGTTTATAAATATGCTTATTCTCCATTTACAGATTATAATTTAGCATTAAAAGTATTAAAAAAAGTAAAAGTATCTGGTTATAAAGATGCATTTATTGTTGTTTACAAAAATGGAAAAAGACTTTCTATATTGGATGCTAAAAAATATTTAAACTAAATTATACTTATACTTAGTTTAATCTTGAAAGTACTATTATTATATTTTTCTCCTTATATTTGGTGACTATTAAACTAGACTACATTGAAAAATAAAAACGAAATATTAGTTGGTGCACTAACTGTACTTGGAATTGCCGCATTTATTCTTGGCTTTAAGTTCTTACAGGGTGATAATATATTTTTCAGAAGTAAATATATATATATCGCTGCTGATAGAACTAGTAATATCTCTTCATCTAATGCTGTCTTAGAAAATGGCGTACCAATTGGTAGAGTTGATGAAATTATCTTATCAAATAGTCCAAAATACTTGCACAAAGCGATACTTACGTTGAAATTAAATAAAGACGTGACGATACCCAATAACAGTACTTTTGTTATTTATGGTGTAGATAATTTAGGAAAGATGGCAATTGGACTATTACGTGGTGACGGCGATAAAGATGCTTCTGAAACAGATACATTATCGTGCTTAGTAAAAGGTGATCCAATTGGTCAGATTTCTGATTTAGCTGTTTCTTTAAAACCAAAGTTAGATAGCTTATTAGGTTCCTTTACCGCACTTTCTACTAATTTGAACAATCAGTTAGGTTCTGGTGAAAATAGTTTATTAAAAAAAGCAGTTAGCGATTTAAGTGTTACTCTAGTATCTGTGAATAAATTAGCTGGAAATGCTGATAAAATGATTACCACCTTAAATGGAACATTAGCTGATAATAAAGGAAATATTGATGCTATCTTAAAGAATGTAAATACACTTACATCAGAATCTGGGAAATTAGATTCAATACTAACAAATTTTCAGACATTTTCTGGGAAAATTGCTTCATTGGATTTAGCATCTACAATGGAAAGTGCAAAAAATACGTTAGAACAATTAAAGAAAACATTGTCTTTAATTAATGATGGTGATGGTACAATTTCAAAGTTTTTGAAAGAAGATGGCGCATATAAAGATATTACCAAAACAATTCAATCATTAAACGCTGTCTTAACAGATTTAAAAGCTAATCCAAAAAAATATATTAGCTTATCATTAATAGACAAAAGCAGAACTATAACAATAACTGACACTTCCGTACAGCAGTTTTTAGATAAGAATCCAAAAGCCGCCAAAAAAGTAAAGTAAAAGCATCGATTGTGAGTAGTGAGTAAAGAGATTAAAAAATATTAACTTAGCCATTGTATACAACAATGGCTATTTTATTTATTAAATTGAGAGAACATAAAGCATATCAATTAGAACTGAATAATATAAGAATAAAAATCTTCATAGTAAGTTTTTTAAGCTTACTATCTTTAAACTCTTTAGCACAAAAATCTAATTATTTTCCGTTACCACCAAAAGACACTTCGACAAAGAAGAAAATTGAAATTTTAAAATCAGATTCACTTCTTTACCAAACCAAAGAACTTGGCAAATTCAGAAAAATTATCGGTCATGTGAAATTAAGACATATAGATGCTCTAATGTTTTGTGATAGTGCGATTATAGATATTGATGCAAATTATATGACCGCTT
>JANNVS010000234.1:0-12037 GCA_031414515.1 Sphingobacteriales bacterium
TAATTTTTTACAGAATTTCTCAAACGGCAGATATTTCAATAGGTACTATTTCCGCCGGTTTATACCAGAAGATGATTACGTCAGCTTCAGGGTTAATTGTTGGTGTCATTGCATTTATGGGCTACCACTTTCTATTAACGCTGATTGACAACTATTCGATGAAATTGCAAAAGCAAATTTTTGAATTTGTAAAAGGAATTCAAAAACCAGTAAAATAAATTTAATTTAAGACACAAAAGAAAACAAAAAGAATAAATTGCGCTCTTTGGGTCTTTGCGAGAAAAAAATATTTTAATTCTTTGTAAGAAAATAATAAGATGAATATCAAAAGAAGAAGACCGTTTCACGATGAAGATGCCATGGCATCCATGAATGATATTATGTTCTTTTTGATGTTATTTTTTCTTATCATATCCACGATGGCAAACCCAAATGTCATTAAACTCATGCTGCCAAAAGCAAATAGTACAGAGCAATTAGCAAAACAACCTGTAACATTATCTGTAACTGAAGACAAACGCTACTATATAAATACAACAGAAATTCCTTTGGAAGGATTGGAAAATTCACTTCAGGCTGCGTTAATGAATAACCCTGATCCTACAGTTGTGCTTCGTGTTGCTGAGAATTTAAGTATCCAGGATTTGGTAGATATCATGTCGATTGGTGCAAAGCTGAAACTCAAAATGGTGTTGAGCACTAATAAGAAATAATCAAACTGTTTTCTTCAAAAAAGCCTGAATATCATAGTAAGATTGCATAGCTTCATCGCTTAGTTTTGGAATATTAAAAAATCCATGTACCAAATCTTTATAATCTTTGTATAAAACAACATTTCCATTCTCTTTTAAAATATCAGCATAAGCTTTTCCTTCATCTTTCAATGGATCATATTCAGCAGTTAGCACAAATGCAGGTGCTAAGTTTCTAAAATCTGTATGATAAATTGGCGACACTTCTGGATTTAAACGATCAATTTTATTAGGTGTATATTTTTGTTGAAACCAAAGTATGGCGTCTTTACTTAATAAAAAACCTGCTTTATATTTCTCTATAGATGCTGATGCTATTTTACCATCCAACCAAGGATAAATTAAAATTTGTGCTGCAATTTTAATTGTTTTATGTTGCTTAAAATAATGACAAGCACAAGCTGCTAAATTTCCACCAGCACTATCACCAGCCACAATTATTTTTGTTGCATCAATTCCTAAATCACTAGCGTTTTCAGCAACGTATTTTATCACCTTGTAAAAATCTTTGTGAGCTGCTGGAAAAGTATGTTCTGGCGCCAAACGATAATCTACAGAGATTACTGTACAATCATTCATAGCGCATAATCTCCTGGTTACATAATCGTGTGATTCTATATCGTAATATACAAAACCACCACCGTGCGCATAAATAATTACTTTTTGGTTTGGTTCTGTTGAATTTTTATATAACCGAACTTTAATATTATCAATTTTAAAATCCTTAACTTCTTCAACTACAATTTTCGTATTGAAAAGCAAATTTCCTAAATTAGATGTCTGTATATTTTTTTTTCTTGTTGCAGGAATTTCGCTGTCCTTAACCTGACGAATAGACTGTACATTATTTACAAACCATAATAAAAAACGAAGTTTCCAATTCATATAAAATCCATTAACTTTATGCAAGATAAAAAATAGATACTATGGATTGGCTAACAAAAGATAATAAACTTGTAAAAGAATTCAAATTCAAAGATTTTATCGATGCTTTTGCGTTTTTAACCAAAGTAGCATTTGCTGCGGAAAAGCAAAATCACCATCCTGAAATTTACAATGTGTATAATAAAGTAATTATTTCGCTGCAAACACATGATGCAGGGAATATTGTTACAGAAAAAGACCATAAATTAGCGAAGACAATTGATGGATTGGTATAAAAATATTATGCATTACTTTTAACTATTTCATTTATAATATCAAGATGATGATTAGTGTGAATTTCAAGAAATTTTATAGTTGGTTTTAAATTCAGTTTACCAAAATATGGATGCATAAAAAAATGATTCGAGTTTAGTTGATTCAATTCATTAATTTTTTTGGAAGTAACATCAATTTTATTTTTAAGCGAGTCAATACTAATCTCGTTTTTGGGCTGCACTATATCAGGCGATTTTGCTTTACCTCTTGGAATTTTATTCATTGTAAATACTAGTAATCTAGGGAAATTAAATTTCCATTCGTAATCTTTTGGATTCGATTTTTGTAACGTTTCGATTATTAGATTAATTGTCAATAGAGAATGTTCAATGTGCCAACCAACAGATGCTGTTGAAACACGTTGATTAATAAATTCAAGTTGTGGAATTTTATCTTGTAATGCTAAAACATTTCTTTTTAAATTTTTCATTCTATTGTTTTTACTATTTGCAAAACAGTTTAAAAAAGATAAAGTTTTAATATTGATTTTGAATCAAAAAAAATAATTTGGATTCCATTCAAATTTAATAATCTTGTATAATGGACTTAATTTATCTATTCTGATTTTTTTGTACACCTATAATTACTTTTAAACACTAAAAATACATTTAAGTTTCTTTTAATATACTTTTTGCCTTAACACATTTATGAATATTTGAGCGTAAGTTTACAAACATGGAAAAAAAACAACTCGACGTTGTAGTAATTTCAGATGTACACTTAGGAACATACGGCTGTCACGCCAAAGAACTCCATCTCTACTTAAAATCTATTGAACCCAAAAAATTAATTTTAAATGGTGATATTATAGATATATGGGCACATAATAAAAATTACTTTCCAAAAGAACATATGAATGTCATTAAGCAGTTATTTAAAATGGCAGCTAAAGGAGTGGAAATTTATTATATCACAGGTAATCACGACGATTTATTGCGTCGATTTTCAGATTTTAATGTAGCAAATATTTATTTGGTAGATAAATTGGTGTTGAAAATAAAACAACAACGTGCTTGGATTTTCCATGGTGATGTTTTTGATATTTCAATGAAACATACCACCAAACTCGCAAAATTAGGTGGCAAAGCATATGATTATTTAATATTATTAAATAGATATGTAAATATCATTATGAAAAAAATGGGCAAACAACCCTACTCTTTTTCAAAAAGGATAAAAGACAGCGTTAAAAAAGCTATAAAATATGTGAATGATTTTGAACAAACAGCTGCTGACTTAGCCATCGAAAAAAATTATGATTTTGTTATATGTGGTCATATACATCAGCCTCAAATGAGAATGGTAACTACTGAAAAAGGTAGTGTGATGTATTTGAATTCTGGCGATTGGGTAGAAAATTTAACTGCTTTAGAATATTATAATAATGACTGGCATATTTATAAATACGAAGCTTCGTCTGGGGAAGAAATCCATATTGATACTGAACCCGAATTGACTTTACACCTGATAGAGCGAATGGAATTAGAAATCATTGAAGTATAAAAAATAACTATTGAAAATACTATATGCAATTCAAGGAACAGGCAACGGACATTTGATACGTGCCATGGAAATACTACCGTACCTGAAAAAAATAGCCAAAGTAGATGTATTATTCAGCGGAACAGAATCTACCATCAAATTTCCATTTGACATTGACTACCAATACAAAGGCATGAGCTTTGTGTTTGGTGAAAATGGTGGTATAGATTACTGGAAAACTTTTCAACTATTGGATACCAAAAAATTTATTAAATCTGTTTTTGATTTACCTACTGAAAATTATAATTTGGTAATAAATGACTTTGAACCAATAAGTGCATGGTCTGCAAAGTATAAAAATGTTCCTTGTGTTTCGTTGAGCCATCAATGTGCGGTTTTAAATTCTAATGTTCCAAAACCTTTGTTTATTGATCCTGTAGCTTTCAGTTTTTTAAAATTATTTGCACCAGCAGATAAAACATATGGTTTTCATTTTCAACATTACGACCAGCAAATTTATACACCTATTATAAGAGAACGTGTGCGTGAAGCAACTATCAAAAACAAAGAACATATTACTGTTTATTTACCTGCTTATTCTGATGAGAAATTGCAGAAAAAATTTGAACAATTTCCTAATATCAAATGGCAAGTTTTTAGTAAAAACTGCAAAAGAGAAGATAAAAAAAAGAACATTACATTTTTACCTGTAGATAATAAACAATTTATTAAAAGCATGGCATCTTCTAATGGTGTTATTTGTGGAAGCGGTTTCGAAACACCTTCAGAAGCATTATATCTTCAAAAAAAATTATTAGTAATTCCTATGAAAGGACAATTTGAGCAAGAGTGTAATGCATATGCTTTGGAAAAAATGGGTGTTACTGTAATGAAAAATCTAAAGCAAAAAAGAATGTATATGATAGATGAATGGATGAACAGCAAGTTTATTCCAAAAGTAGAATACGAAAATGAAACAGAAGAAATAGTAGAATCCATCATAGAATCATATGGCATATAAAAATAATAGAATTAGTAAAAAGATAAACTAGCAAGAAATTTGTTTTTAGTGTGAATAAAATAACATAATCACTATAACAAAAACAGTTTATTCATTCACAGAATACACTTATTAATAAACTATCTGTAATAACCTAACATACCAACAACGGTATCTTTGTCCATGTTTAAAATACACAACCATCAGGTATTTTTATATTACATTTTATTTTTGTCAATTTATTTCTTAGGATTTGCTACAAATGCTTCAGCACAAAAAACAAATACGTTTGTTAAAGGAAGAGTTACAGACAATAATGGAATATTACCTGGTGTAACTGTTGAAATTGATTCGTTAAATATCGGAACCATTAGCGACTTAGATGGAAATTTTCAATTAACAAATATTCCTTTCGGAACACACACACTATCAATTAACTATTTAGGTTTTCAAAATAAAACTATTGCATTTCAAATTAGTACAGACACTACCATAGATATTGGTACTGTATTTTTAAAAGAAGACAATCAGCTATTAAATGAAGTCACAATTACATCTTCATTCAAACAAGGCAGTGACGTAAAAGCAATTAACATGGTAAAGACGTCACCAATGGCGGTGAATATCATGTCAGCAGATATGATAAAAAAAATGCCTGATAAAAATGCAGCAGAAGCATTGAAAAGAATGAGTAGCACCAACGTACAATCTAATAAAGGCGAAGGAAATTATGTATCCTTTAGAGGCACGCCAAACGAGTGGACTTCAACATTAATAAATGGAAATCCATTACCAGTAGCTGATGAAGAAAATACCAGTAGAGCATTTGACTTTGAAGTATTACCTGCTGATATGATTGAATATATTATAGTGGCTCGTACTATTACACCAAATATGGAAGGCGATAATATTGGTGGTTCCATAAATATTTTAAGTAAAGCATCAGCAACAGAAAGAACTATTTCTTTAAATACAGGAATTGGTTATAATGCATTAGCACAAAAACCAATCTACAATGTTGATTTTTCTTACGGAGATAGGACCAAAAATGATAAGTTCGGATTTATAATAAACACTGCTTATTACGGTAGAAATTATGCAGCACATGCACAAAAAGTAATTTATGGTTACAATACAAATCAAGGTATTAATAGCATCCATCTGAAAAATTATTCTGGAATGAGAAATACCGTTGGTATAAATACCGGATTTGAAATTAAACCAAATGATAATATAAAAATTGAAGGGAAAATTCTCTATTCAACAATGATAGATGATAAATATCAAAAAGTACAACGATTTAATTACAGCGAAGGTGCTGGTTCAAGAATCCGATTACAAAATATACATGGAAAATTATTGCGCCAATTAGCAGGTGGTGAATTAAACGCAGAATTTAAAATAAATACTAAAATAAAACTAAATATAAATCTTACATCTTATGCAAGTAAGTTCGAATATGGAAATGTACCCTTTGGAAAAAATGATCCAAAATCATCTTCAAATGGGTATTACTATGTAGAGTTTGCTAGTCCATTAGTTGCATTCAGAGATCAGGATTGCGTTGATTATTTTGGCAATCCGGTAGATTGTAACAATACAGAAAAAATAATTACTAAACTTTTAGAAAGTGACAATCCTTATGGAACTGGTGACAATCACCAACAAATAGTTCCTCAAGTTCGCTATTATGATGTATTTACCGGTGATTCCATTTTAAGACCAGATCAATTCACATTTTTTAGAGCCTATTCAGAATTAAATAAAACCTGGGAACGCGATCCAATTACTATTAGAACCGATTTAAGCTACAGAATCAATAATAAAATCACATTAGATTTCGGTGCGAAGATGCGTATGAAAGTTGGTGCAAGAGAAATTGGATTTACTACTTGGGAACAAGATGTAAGTGGTAAAAGACCAGAAGCATATGCACTCACTGACTTTGAAACAAATGCGTTTAATGGAAACACAGGATTTTTAAAGGAATTTGGAAATCCATACACAAATTTAAATTATCCATTTCTAACCAATCAGGAACTCAGTAATTTCATTTATAAATTAGGTGATACTTTGCGAGAATATAAAATCAATAAGTTTAATAATGAGTTTTTATATTGGGTCGGAAACAGTTATAAATACAAAGAAAATATTTATGCTGGTTATGCCATGTTTACTGCAAAACCTGTATCAAAATTAAGTTTAGTTGGTGGCTTGAGAGTAGAATACACTTGGTCTCAAACATCTGCTGATACACTTACCGATAAAACAGATAGCTATATTGATGTAATTGGCAATGATAGTATTACAAAATTTTACAACATACCTGAAATCAGAATGGTAAAAAACCAATATGTATCATTTTTGCCTTCTTTAAATATTACCTACTTAATAAATAAAAAATCTAATCTACGTATTGGTATAAGCAGAAGCATGCACCGACCAAATTTTAATGAATTAAAACCTGGTGATTTTGTTTTTAGATTAGAAGAGCAAGAAATTACATATGGTAACCCAAGATTAAAGCCAACGTATGCATGGAATTTTGATTTAATCTATGAATACTTTTTTGGCAACAAAGGTATGCTCTCTGTTGGTGCTTACTATAAGTATATTCAAAATCACATATTCGCTTTTTCTGGCAGTGGTGCAGATACATATAGTGGAATTGTAATTCGTCAATTCGAAAACGTAAATAAATCTTTTGTTTTTGGAGTAGAAGCACTTATTGAAAGAAAATTTGACTTTCTGCCAAAAGGATTAGATGGTCTTGGAATGGGTTTTAATGCTACCTATACTATCTCTAGAATGCAAGTACCTGGCAGAGATAGGAAACAAAGTATGACAGAACAAACACCTTGGTTACTAAACGTGAAATTGTTTTACGAAAAATATGGATTCAATGCTTCATTGGCTTTTAATTATACAGGAAGATATTTACATGAACTAAATCTATATCAGGTAAAAAATTCTAATGGCACTATTTTACAACAACTAACAAGCGATTATGATATTTTTCACGATCAATTATATGCATTAGATTTTCAAGCTGGTTATAGTTTCAAAAAACATTTTTCTGTTTATATGCAACTCAACAATTTACTCAATCGACCACATAGAATGTACAGAGGCGAGACATTCAGAACTTACTATGTAGAATATTATCGACTAAGAGGACAAATAGGATTCAAATACAATTACTAAAAATAAAACAACCTTATGAAAAAAAATTACACCTTACTATTATTGATATTTATTATCAATGTAGTTTTCGCATCTCAAAAAAGAAAAGTACTAATTATTGGTATAGATGGAACACGTTCAGATGCATTGCAGCAAGCAAACACGCCAGTTATCGATTCACTTATCGCAAATGGCACCTACTCATTTAATGTCTATCACATGGGTATCACTGTTTCAGGTCCTTCATGGTCTGATATTATGTGTGGTGTTTGGGAAGCCAAACACGGCGTAACAAATAACGATTATACAAATAGCAGATATAATACCTATCCATATTTTACAACAAGAGCAAAAAGTATAAAACCAAATTTATATTGCGCTCAGGTTGTAGAATGGTCACCTTTAAATGATAAAGTATATAATGATAGTTGGAATAAAAAAGTATTAACTGCTTGCGATGGCTGTCAAGATGGACGTAATAACACATCAGAATTAGCCTGCGTAGAACTTGCAAACGAAAACTTAGATTGCTTGTTTTTATACTACGACCAGCCAGATATTACAGGTCACTCTTCAGGTTTTAATCCAAATAATCCATCATATATTGCTGCTATTGAATACGTAGATGTTCGATTAAGAAAAGTAATGAATTGTCTAAAAAGCAGACCAACTTATGCTAATGAAGATTGGTTAATTTTATTAATACCAGATCATGGTGGCATTGGCACAGGACATGGTGGTGGTAGCAAAGAAGAAAGAAATATTTGGTGGATTGCAAGTGGAACTTCTGTTCCTAAACAACAAATTACAGCTTCAGATCCTGGTACATATAATATTTTACATCAAATTTTTAACCAAGTACCAGCTGCTGATCCAAATAAATTAAAAGTCACACCAGTACAAACAGATATTGGCGTTACGGCATTACATCATTTATTAGCAGATAGTATTGGTGATTCTATTCAGAGATATATTAACTTATGGAGATTAGATGGAAAATCATGGTTGAGTAGGTTTTCTACTCCAACAAGTATACTAAATAAGAATAATAACACTGTCAATTTAAAAATATATCCAAACCCTGTTACTGATTTTATTACTATTTGGTTTGATTATAAAAATTCCATAAAAGTACAATATAAAATTATTGATATGAGTGGTAAAATAGTGCTTAGCAATGAAGTAAAAGCAGATTACAGTATCAACATTAATTGCGCTTCTTTAAGTAAAGGAATGTACACCATTCAACTCTTAATGAGCAATGGCGAGATTGGAGTGCAAAAATTTATAAAAGATTAAAACCATATTACCAACCATTTGATTCAAGCATCCAACTAATGTTGGATGTTTCTTTTCTTGATTTTATAACTGAAATTTTTTTCATGTGAATATGACGGATGCAACAAAAGTAGCAGATGAAATTATAAATACCTTTGTGACAAAAGGTAATAGTAGTTATGCTGGTGAAGCCATTACGCAAATAGAACATGCCGGTCAAACAGCACTATTCGCAAAAAAAGATAGTAATGATGATGAAGTCATACTTGCAGCTTTTTTACACGACATCGGACATCTAATTGAAGAAGATGGCATGGATGGATTCGGTGTAAAAAATCACGAAGAAATTGGTGCAGCATATTTACAATCAAAAGGTTTCTCTGATAAGATTATTGCGTTAGTGAAATCGCATGTAGCTACAAAACGCTATTTATGCTTTGCTAATAAAGAGTATTACAATCAACTTTCGGAAGCCAGCAAAACAACGCTAGTATTTCAAGGTGGAATAATGACAAGAGAAGAAGCAATAACGTTTGAAGAAAATCCGTTGAAAAATGTAATGATAAAATTGCGCACTTGGGACGAGAAGGCAAAAGTACAAAACCAAACATTGCCAAATTTGAGTGATTACCATTCAAGGATAATCACTAATCTAAAAGATAAAATCAATTAAGATTATTATGATTTTTTAGTTTGCTTCTTAGGCTTACTTACTTTAGCTACTTTTACAACACTATTTTTTTTTGTAACCTTAGGCACAATAATCACTTTAGATGCAACAATTACTTTTCTTGTACGTGCTTTTTTTACAATCTGTTTTATAGATTTTTTAACAGATTTTTCAGATTTACCAGCAACTTCAGCATTGTTTTCTAATAGCTGCTTCTTAACAGCCAAAATAAGGCTTTCTTTTAACGCTTTTTTATCTTGTTTTTTCATTAGAGTATAATTTTGAGATAACAAATATATAAACAAAACACAGTAAAAACAGCTATGGAACATATTATTAACGTCAAATACACATAAATTTCATAAAAATAGTAACTTGTTAAAATTTATATGACAACAAAATCACAGACACTTTAAGTTAATATTTGTTCAACTCATTGGTAAAATATAAAAATAAAAGAGTGCTGCATAATTGCAACACTCTCCAAGTTTGGAAAAAATACGTTGATATTAATAACATTCGCAACGTTTTAACTATTCATACTTTTTACAATCTTCTTAAATTCATCAAATGACTTTAAAGGCAATAAATTACCATCATTTACTAATTGAAATTTGTTGTTAAAACCCATTCTAACAGCTTCTTTTAACGATTTTAGTGCTTTTAACAATTCATCAGATTGCGCATATGCACATGCTTGATTGTATAAGATTGAAGCATAAATTTGTTGGCAAGATAACTTGTCCGTAACAGAAGTTTTCTCATAAGTAATAAGCCATTTATCAATTACTTTTGTAGCATCTGCAAATTGTTTATCTGCCATATATTTTGCAGACAAATCATTCATTTGCTGTGAGTACCTAATAAAATCAGAAACATTCATAGTTGGGTTCGATTTTGCGGAATAACAAGCGATAGCCAGTACTATCCAAAGCAAGATTTTTTTCATGTGTTTAATTTTTTTGTTTTAATAAATATTTGTTTGTTAAAATTTTTACTGATGATGTATTGCAATGCATAGTCAATTTTTTAAATCATAAGTTGTTTAATTTTGATGCAAAGTTATACTACAAATACGAACTGTAGTGTTTAGATTAAGGGTATTTAGCGTCAAATCTGATGCATTATTGCATCATTATTATACTTTATTTTTGCAATACTTGCACACATAATATCTCTTTTGATAACATTAGCTTTAAAATAAATCACTAACTAAGAATTCATTTTTTCAGCTATACTTATTTTAAAAATAAGTAGTAACTTTCAATATGCACTATCAAATTATTTTTATAAATACATTACTACTCTTTTCATTATCAATGGAAGCGAAACAACATACACCAAAACAAAAAAGTAAAAAAGAAACTACAAAAAATCAGATGCAATTTGACAAACAAGGACACCGTGGCTGCAGAGGTTTGATGCCAGAAAATACTATACCGGCCATGCTCAAAGCATTAGAATTTGGTGTTACTACACTAGAAATGGATATATGTATTAGTAAAGACAAAAAAGTATTTCTTTCACACGAACCATTTTTTAATCACGAAATAAGTACTAAACCTAATGGCACATTTATAACAGAAGTTGAAGAACTCAATTATAATATGTATCAGATGAATTACGATTCTATTATTAAGTATGATGTAGGATTTAAGCCACATCCACGTTTTCCGCAACAAGAGAAATTAAAAGCTATTAAACCTTTATTGTCTGATTTTTTTATTGCCGTTAAAGAATATACAAAATCATCTAAAAAAGTATTTCCGTATTTTAATATAGAAACTAAAACGATGCCTGAATCAGATACAATTTATCATCCGTCACCAAAAGAATTTATTGAACTGCTAATGAAAGAAATTAGTAGCTATAAAATGGAAAACTATGTAATTATCCAATCGTTTGATGTTAGAACCTTACAATACTTAAATATACAATATCCTAAAATAAAAACAGCTTTGTTGATTGAAGAAACAGAAAAAACTACAATTGCTGAACAACTTAAAAAATTAGGCTTCACACCTACTATTTACAGTCCTGCATTTTCATTAGTAAATGAAAATCTGATAAGTTACTGCCATCAGCAAAATATAAAAATAATTCCATGGACAATAAATACAAAAGAAGAAATAGAAAGACTGAAAAAACTCGGTGTTGATGGCATCATTACAGATTATCCAAACTTGTTTGATGCTAATTAACGAAAGGTAATTAGCATTCTAAACAATAAACTAAGAAAGTCTTGCTATACCATTACTTCGCTCTCATTTTATTTCCTTTTGCATCGTGTGTTACTTCAGCAAGTCCAAGTTTTTCCATTAGTGGCGGAATATACATTCCGAACCTGCCGCGAAGTCCTTTTTTAAGACCATACCAGCCACCAACCGGATTTTTCACAGAGCGTGCCCAAGCCTCTACGGTTCCATCCTTTACAGGTTTTTGCTCATCTGCGCTGCCAAGTTCCATCCAGTC
>JANNVS010000235.1:0-8063 GCA_031414515.1 Sphingobacteriales bacterium
GTTTCTGCGGCTAAATTAAGAAGAGCAACAGAAAGAATAGTGCAGATTCGTCCTTATGCTGACCAACTAAATAAAGTATTACAAAACATCGCTTCTAATTTAGGCAGTGAAATGAATTCTACCTTTGCACAGCAACGTGTAATAAATAAAGCATTAATTGTTGTCATTACTTCAGATAAAGGATTATGTGGCGGTTTTAATGCAAACTCAGTTAAGTCTGCTAAAGTTTTATTAAATGAAAAATATCCTGAATTAGCAGCTAAAGGAAAAGTAGATATTTTAACTGTTGGGAAAAAAGGATATGATGCATTTAAATCTTCTAAATTAAAAGTGAACAATGATTTTGCTGGTTTATTTATCAATTTATCTTTTGAGAACGCATCGAAAGCGGCAGAATACATCATGTATGCTTTCGAACAAAAAGAATATGATGTAGTAGAAGTAGTGTACGGCCAATTTAAAAATGCTGGAACACAAATTCCTTCTACTGTACAGTTTTTGCCAATAAAATCTACGATTCCTGCAAAAGGAACAACAAAAGGGAAAGCAGATTATATATTTGAACCAGCACAAAATAAAATCTTAAAGGACTTAGTTCCAAAAATATTAAAGACACAATTTTTCAGATATTTATTAGATTCTAATGCTTCAGAACATGGCGCTCGTATGACCGCAATGGACAAAGCAACAGAAAATGCAAACGAATTATTGAAATCGTTGAATATTATGTACAACCGTGCAAGACAAGCAGCCATTACTACGGAATTATCAGAAATCGTTTCCGGTGCAGCAGCATTGAGCAACGGGTAAAAAATATAAAAACCTGTATTGATTTTAGAATCATTTTTTGAAATATTAAACAGGTCTTGAAACCAACTCCAACTATTAATTTTTAGTAAAATCCGGATACGAAAGTATTCGGTTTTTTTTGTCGTGCCACGATTTTCGTGTCATGATATCCACATGGCTCAAAGTATTCGGATTTCTTTATTTCTTCTTATTCAACTGATTTAAAACTTCTAAGAAGTTAGCCAGTTTTACTAAACCTTTTCCTGGTGCATTAAAATTATTTGGTAAAATAGTAGCAGCTGTAACAGGTTTGCTGTATGGAATAAAAGTACCATCAAAGCAGGTAGTAGTTATCTTGTCTAATGAACGGTTTATTTCTGCACTGTTTGGTGTTTGCGTAAAAAATTTAGCAGCCTTATCTATAGAAAGCTTTCCAATGCTGTATTGATAAAAAATTGTATTCTGTATGCACTTTGGTTCTACATAGGTAATAGACGATGCAGGCACACTATTTTTTACCACATTATCAAAATAGTCAGCTACCATTTTATTGGCTTCATGTAGCTGTGTATTTTCATATTGGTACATCAGTAGCTTTTGTATATTCGCTTTTGCATAAGCATCTGTCTGTGCCTGCGAAACTCTTTCATTGCCTGTTGTTATGGGTCTCATATTTCCTAAATTTGACCATGACTGATTAAAAGATGGAGTTTGAAAAACGTGCGTACCATATACATTGATATACGTTTTGTATTTTATTTTATTGGCATCCATTTCATCTTTTAGTGCTAGCGGACCCCAATTTTCAGGACCAAGAATGGTTGTTTTATTTGGATTTACAACCCAATCCAATGCACCGCTAAAAAAGAAAGCCGCAGCATTATCCTGATTGTCGATGATAGCACCTAAGCCTTCATTTGGACCTGGTAAACCACCACCAAATGTAGCCACCGCCAACACACCATTTTTATTAATCGGTTGATTGTAATTCAACTTGTTTTTTACACAACCAAATAAAGGATGTTGAAAATTATTAGTATTCGCATACGTAAAAAACAAAGAAGCATTAGCACCTAAACTACCACCAACACAAAAGAATTTAGTAGTATCAACACCAAATTTTGAGTTGTTGTCTACCATGTATTTTCTTGCAGCATTCGTTAAAAATAAATTGATATACATAGATGTAAAAAACTTTTCTTTAGCACCACTCATACCAACACCATTACATTGGTTAATTACTTTATTGATAAAATAATTTACCGTGTTTCCTTTACCATCTGCTCTGTTGGCAACACTGCCAACATTTTCATAATAGGCAACAACATAACCACGCAATGCAAAATCAATTGCAGTACGGTTGGTCATAGACCAATTAAAATTCTCACCATTACCATTTGTAAGTAAAATACATCGATTGGTATTATTTCCAGAAATTGGCTGAATAATCATCATTCTGGTGTTATCAGATGTGTAAAAAATTTTTGTTGCTTTCAGATAACTATTTAGGTTATACTCTTTATTGTTTTCACCATTTTTAAAAACGTTAGTAAGCTGTTGCGCTAAATCTAATACAGATAAATTATAAGCATTGAAATAATTTCCGCCTGTGTAGGAAAGTGGAATCGACAATGCATTTGTATTAACATCTACATAGTTAAACTGAGTATTCGTTTGTGCCGTTGAATATTGTATAGCAAAAACAAAGAAAATGACATATAATTTATTCATAATAAGTTCTTTAAATACTGATTTATATGGTTAACATACAATATCTATACCACAAAATTAATGCTAAAAAATGCAAATAGGACTATTTTTTTCAAATCCTTTCTTATTCAATTTAGTATATTTACATCGTGGAAGAAGTACAAAAAAATATAGAAGCCATCATTTTTGCGGCAGAAAGCCCTATAAAGGTGGATGATTTATTGTTGTATTTGAACAAAACAGCAGAAACACCATTTACTTTAGAAGAAATTGAAGGTGTCATTCATGTTATTTCAGAAAAATATGCTAATGACTTATTTCCTTTCGAATTAGGTGAAGTTGGTGGTGGTTACCAATTTCTGACAAAACCAGCTTACCATTTAGTGGTTTCTGCATTTTTAAATAGAAAAACAGTAAAACGATTGACAACAGCTGCATTAGAATCATTGTCAATTATAGCTTACAGGCAACCAGTTGCAAGAAATATAATTGAAACCATTCGTGGTGTGAATGCAGACTATACCATTCAAAAATTAATGGAAAAAGAGTTGATAGAAATTGCTGGCAGAAGCAAAGAACCAGGCAAACCATTATTATATAAGACAACGCAACAATTTTTAGATTATTTTGGCATTAATTCATTAGAGGATTTGCCAAAACTAAAAGAATTTGAAGAACTTCAAAATCAGATAGGTGAGAAAGAGAATATCGAGAACGACGATACAGCCGTCGACATCGCCCAACAAAACTAACTTCCACAAAAACAAGAAGTCTTTTGTTCCGATAAATGATCCATTTGCCTATAAGATAGAGCAAGCCGTAAAAAATTTTACAGCACCAAAAGAACAGCTTATTCAAGATGAAACGCGCTTAAATAAGTTTATTTCTAATGCAGGTGTTTGCTCTCGCAGACAAGCAGATGAATATATCAAAGCTGGTTATGTTTCTGTAAATGATGCCGTTGTTTTGGAAATGGGCTACAAAGTAAAACCTAAAGATGTTGTAAAGTTTAAGAATAAAAAAATACAGAACGAAAAGAAAGTGTATGTATTATTGAATAAACCTAAAGGATATTTGACAACTGTTTCAGATGATAGAGAACGCAAAACGGTAATGGAATTGGTGAGTACGGTGAAAGATGTTCGTCTGTATCCGGTTGGAAGATTAGATAGAAATTCCACAGGTATTATATTAATGACAAATGATGGCGAACTAGCACAAAAATTATCGCATCCAAGTGGTGAAGTGACCAAGGTATATCAGGTAGAATTAGATAAAGCATTAGATCAAAAAGATATTTTAAATGTTCGAGCTGGTGTAGAGTTGGAAGATGGCAAAGCGAATATAGACCAGATAGAATACACCTTACCACGAGGCGATGACCGACATGTTGGCGTTGAATTACACAGTGGTAAAAATAGAATTGTCAGAAGAATTTTTGAACACTTAGGCTACGAAGTACAAAAGTTAGATAGAGTATTATACGCTGGATTAACCAAGAAGAATTTACCACGTGGCAAATGGCGTTTTCTTACTGAAAAAGAAATTATCTTCTTAAAATATTTTATTGCAAATAAAAAAGAGAAAGCAAAAGATAAATTGCCGAAAGAGTAATGTCATCTCGACTGAAAGGAGAAATCTTTCTTGAATTTAGTAGATAATTTAGCTAGATTTCTCGCTACGCTCGAAATGACAGAAAGGCTACCAAAACTTAATTTTTCCTGCGGCAAACCAACACATACGTAGTAGCATAAATCCATTCTGAAAACGAGAAATATTAGTGTCGCCATACGTGCGTTCACGGTATCGAATCGGCAAGTCAATTATTTTTAAATTGAGTTTATACGCACCAAATAATAAATCAAAATCACCAAACGGATCAAAATCACCAAAGAATTTTCTGTTTTCAATCAGCTTCAAATAATCTTCTCTAAACATTACTTTTGTGCCACATAAACTATCTTTAATAGGCTGCTCTAACAACCACGAAAAAACCCAACTGAAAAATTTATTTCCAAGTGTATTTAAAAAACGCATCGCTTCTTTATCCATCGGATAGACAAGTCGTGAACCATTAATAAATTCGCCTTTTCCTGTAGCAATCGCATTGTAAAACTTTGGCAATTCTTCTGGTGGCATTGTCAAATCGGCATCTAAAATCATTAAGATATCGCAAGTTGCCATAGCATAACCTTTGCGCACGGCATCGCCTTTTCCTTTGCCTTTTTGTTGACCTATTTTTATATCGTACGTGTCTTTATATTTTTCCTGAATATCCTGAATTTTTTGCCACGTATCGTCAGAAGAATTTCCTTCTATAAAAATAATTTCCTGATATTTTGCAAATTTTGGTAAGCGTAAAATGGCATTTTCTATATTACCACTTTCGTTGCGTGCAGGAATACAAATAGTTACTGAATATTTTTCTGCTACCGCTTCTTCTGTATAATTTAATAAAGGACGTGCAAATAAAAATTGATTTAAACACATTGATTTAAAAATCGGCAATTTTGCTATATACTTATTTACAAACCACGATAAAATTGGAATGTTGATTGGCAATAATAAACGTTTATTGGTTCTGTATGTTTCAAAACCTGATAAATATAATAAGTTAGAAATATCTTTTGCATCTAACCAATTTTGTTCCGGTGATTTTTTCTTGTAACCAATGGTTTCGCCAAAATTTAAAATAGGCTGCCAGTAATGATTGTAATAAGAAATAATAATGCGCGTATGTTCGTGGCAATTTTTTTTGATAGCATAAAATACATCTTGTATATTATCTAAATAACCTATAATATTATTGAAAATAATAACATCGAACTTTTTATCTAACACAATATTTTCGGCATCCATCACGTAAAAGTCAACATTTGTAAAAGTTGCTTTTGCTACATCAATCATCTTTGGAGAAAAATCGATTCCTGTTTTTTGTTTTCCTTTTAGATTGCCAATAGTTTCGCCACAACCACAACCAATTTCTAAAATAGAATCTGTTTCTGTAGTAAAGAAATTCAAATAGTTTTCAATGTCTTTTCCATAATATGAAAATCGCTTTCTATACTGCAAATAATTTTCAGCAGTATCGTCAAAATGATTTAATATGGATTGTTTGCGTGTGGATAAAGACATGTTGTAATTTATTTTTTTCTTACGATAATAGTTTGAAATAATGCAATCTTTGAATTTAATGGAGAAATTATTTTTTCAAAAAATGTAACCAAACTAAATAAGAAGTATGGTATCAAATTTGGTTTTGATAAGCCACCTGATAGTAAATATTTGAATGGCGTATGATGTTGAAACGCTACTAATTCCAAATCTGGATAGAGTTGTTTAAATTTTTGATAATCTCTTTTGAATATCATCCAAGGTATAGTTCCATTTGCATCGCTCAGTGGTCCTTTACTTTCAAATTTCCAGTCCAGTGCTTTTTCATCAAATGGTTCGTGATGAAAATTTTTATAAATAAATTTTGAAAACCATGTCGTTGCAGGTTCAATCATATAAATGAAACCATCTTTTTTTAACGTGCGTTGCACTTCTTTAAAAAATTGTTCATTATCTGGAATATGGTGCAATACATTAAGCATAAAAATGGCTTTCAAGGAATTATTTTCAAACGGCATTTCTTCTGCGGAAAACTGCATATCACAAACAGATAATGGCATAATATCTGAAGTAATTACATTTGGATAAATGTCTTTTAAAAAACCACCACCAGACCCAATTTCTACAACTTTTCCCTTTATAGATTGCAGTTCACTATAGATTTTAAATTCAGTATACCAGTCAATATATATTCTTTTCAAAAAGGGTTTATTAAGAATAATATTTCTATGTTCCAGTGTTGTTTCTGGCAAATCTAGATGTGATAAATGTTCGCTCATTATCTTTGTCGTGCAAAAATATGAAAAAATAAAGCAGTTTTATTGTTCTAGTGCTTTTAAAGAATCTATATAAGCATAGTTTATTTTATACAACACAGCTTCTTCTACATCGCCTTCCTGATGTATAAATTGAAACGCGTTTGGATACTTTTGTGAAATATAATAAGCATAACGATGCATGGTTCCGATAATTTGCCCTTCTACATACATGTTAGGATTTGCCCGTAGTTCACAAGTCATCAGATATTTTACTTTTGAAGTGCGTAATGGAATTAATAATGAGTCAGGACTTTGTGTTGGTGTGCCATATATTGGATAAAACTCTTTTCCGTCTGAAAAAATAAATGACATAGGTGCTTTTCGAACTGCTATGGATTTAGTTTCATTGGGTAGATTTTGTGCGCACCATTTTGTCATTTTAATATAATTTTGCCAGTCTGGCGTATAGCCAAAAGTTGGATCGCCGGTAATGTTTTCCATAAAGACAGGAAAGCGTTCTTTCGCTTTTTTTATGGTAACAGACATACTCACAAAAAATAAAATAAAAAATACAAATAGATATAAAGGCTGTAAGAAAGTAAATTGATTACCATAATAATATAAAATATAAAAAAATGAAAAAAGTATAAAAGGCAAAAACAGCATAATCAACCTAGTCTGTCCCCAGGATGTATGCAATGAAATAAAAGTAGTTGCTAATAAACCAGTAAAAAATAAAGTAGAAAAGATTAGCGTGTATTGTTTTTTCTTATGCATTAATAATAAAGACCAGAATACTAGTCCTACTGTTATTATGGTAATAGAAATATTGTTTGGTGACATTTCTTCTCTAAACCCTAAGACATAATACAAACGTGATGAAATATAGATTTGACAGTTTTCAAAAAAACGATTAATAAATCCTATAAAAGTTTCGTTTCCTAATTGTGGCTGGTAAGCATCTTTTTGAAACATTAATTTTGATTGTGATGCAAATTGTGAATTATCAATTTTCCAGATAAACACCAAAGCAGTTTTATATAAAACATAAAACAGACCAAACCCAATAACAGAAGCACCTGCTTCCAAAAATTTCATTCTATAGAAAAAGTACACCACCAAAATTCCAATGGCTGCTAAGGCTACGTTTCTTGTGATCATCATACAAAAAAACAAGAACCCTATTAATATGAACTGTGCAATATTTCTTTTAAAACTAAAGCCTTCAGATTCTATTCTGTCAAATGCTTTAAATAAAAACATAAAGCATATTCCAAAAACCATTAATGAAAAAGTTTCAGTATAAGTTAAGCTTGCATACATTAAAAATGGAAAATTAATAACAGTAAGAAGTAAAGATGAAATCAATAAGATGTATGGAATTCTTTTCTCAAATGCTCTAAATATAAAATATATTGCGGCACAGAAACAAACCACAGAAAATAGCTTTAGAAAAAATAATTTAACTCCAATTATTTTTATCAAAAAACCCATTGTCATAGGATATAAAGGTGCATTAGCTAAATAGAAATAACTAAAGAAGCTTTTTGCATAGCTTGCTCCAGATTCTATATATAAAGCATCATCATTTGCAGTAGATATTTTATTATCAAAGCATAAAATTGAAAAGACACCAGATAAAATAACCAATAATGAGATGTAAATATTTCGCTTTGATGTAAAATGTATTTC
>JANNVS010000236.1:0-6428 GCA_031414515.1 Sphingobacteriales bacterium
CCATTTTTTATTTTTTCAAAACCTGGCAGTCGATGATAATCTAATTGAACTATTTTTGAATATGCTTTTCCTAATCCAAATGGCATAGTATGATGTGCAAACGGAAAGGCTACTGGTGATATTGGAGTTCTGGCTCCATAGTTTAGTTTACTAACAAATAAGAAATCTCCAGCCATTAATGAGCCTTCCATAGAAGTAGTAGGAATCTTATAAGCTTCTATAACAAATGTACGTATTATAGTAGCTGCGACTACTGCAAAAATGATTGCATCGGCCCATTCGCGAGCGAATGAACGTTTTATAGTATTGGTCTTTGTCGTTTTTTTTATTTTAGTATTTTTTTCTATTGTCTCTTCACTTATTTTTAAATGACTTGGTCCTTCATAAACAGTATTCTTGTCCATAAATCCTAAAAATGGAAAATATAGGTATCCAAAGAATATACCTAATATATGTTGCCATAACGAACGTTTGCCAAATGAATTACAGATATCTGTTGTCCACGTTAAACCAAATAAAAAATTTATATATGGAACCAAACCCCAAAATGCCTGATTTTTTTTTCTGCCTAAAATTTCCATTAAAGTAAAATCTTGCACCAATGGAATGAAAACGTGCATTGGGTTTTTTCCTGCTTTTTTATATAAACCAAAACATGGAATATGTAATAAGTAATGAAGTAAGTAAGCGTATAGTAAACTAAGCATTTTTTTGAGTTATTAGTTATTAGTGAATTGTCATTAGTTTTTATTACAAGTTATTTCTTAATGAATGTTAAAGCCTAAAACATCTTCCATGGAGAAAGCTCCTTTCTTGCCTATTAACCATTCTGCAGCCAATAAAGCACCACCGGCAAATCCTTTTCTATTATAAGCAGTATGTATCAATTCTATTTTATCAATAGTAGATTCGTAGGTTACAAGGTGAGTGCCTGGTACATTTTCTTCTCTTTTAGAAATGATAGAAATAATTTCTTCACTTTTTGTATCGTTGTTTTCCCAATTAGATTTTCGTTCGATTCGTTTTAAAATATCTAAAGCAGCATGGAGTGCTGTTCCGCTAGGTGCATCTTTTTTTTCTGTATGGTGAATTTCTTCTAAGAATATTTCATATTCATTATGATTGTTCATGATTTGAGCTAAATAACGATTTACTTCAAAAAACAGATTAACTCCGATACTAAAATTAGGTGCAAATAAAAATGAATTGTTATTTTCGATTGCTTGTTTTTGTATTTCGCTTAATTCTTCTGTCCAGCCTGTACTGCCTACAACAATTGGAATGTTAGTATCAAAACACCATTGTATATTTTCTACTGCCGTATGTGGCGATGTAAATTCTATAGCAACATCCACTTGTTTTAATTCTTCATTAGTAATGGAATTTCTGTTTCCTATGTCTATTATTAATGAAATGTCATATTTCTTTTTTCCAAGAATGGTATTCTTTTCTTCAGCAACTTCTTGTATTGCTTTTCCCATTTTTCCATAACCTATTAATGCAATTTTCATTTTTATATGTTGCTATTTTATTTAAAATTTAAATTTACTCCAATTCCAGTGTAATACGTAAAATTGGAATAGTTTAATTCAGGTTTTATTTTCATAGATAATTTATCAGATATATCAAACGAGTGTAAATGTGCATCTACAACAGCATCTACAATAGATAAACCCCAGGCAAACAGCGTTCCAAAAGAGGCCAACTGCACATTTCGTCTGTAGGTATTTCTAAAACTTTCAATTTGGCCTAAGGGTAAATCTGTATATGGCTGTGGATTTGGCACACTATCATAAATATTCTTGATGTATCCATTAAATTCTCTTAAGTTTTTTGAATTTGAAACGACAAAATATAAAGTAGCTCCTAGAATGCCATAAACTATTGGTAGTTTCCAATATTTTTTCATATAAATTTGTCCTAACCCAGGACAAGCAGCCGCCCATATTGCAGCTTTTTTTGGAGAATAATGTGTAGTGTCTACTTTTTTTTGTTTTTTGTTTTTTTTAATGAGCTCACTCGATAGGATAGTGTCTGTCTTATTTACAACATTAACTTTTAATGTTGTAACAGTATCAATATGTTGAGGAATAGAATCATTTTGAATATTATTTTCTTTGTAAGATATTGAATCCTGAGATTTTAGGATAGTAGAAAATAAAACAAATAAAATAAATATCGTTTTCTTTATAGAAATGAAATTCGTAAATCGTACGGCTCGCATTGGCTATTAAAGTTATTCTTTTTCAATAATATCCAATAATCTATTCAAATCTGAAACTGAATAAAAAGGTATAATAATTTCACCTCTATCCGTGCTTGTTTTTTTGATTTTTACTTTTGTTTCAAAAATATCCATCAATTTTGTTTGCACACTTTTATAGGCTACTGGCAATGAAACTTCTTTTTTTTCTATTTTTTTATTACCAGAACTAGAAGTTAATAAACGGACTAATTCTTCTGTTTTTCGTACAGATAATTCTTTGCTGTTTATTTCTTTAAGCATGTAAAGTTGTTTTTCAACTTCTGATACTGAAATAATTGCTCTAGCATGACCCATTGATATTACTTTATCGCGTAATGCTTTTTGTATTTCTGGCGGTAGTTTTAATAATCGAAGATAATTGGTAATGGTTGAACGATCTTTACCTAATCGTTCACCAAGATTTTCATGTGTTAAATCACATTCATCTATTAGACGTTGATAGGTGAGTGCTACTTCCATGGTGTTTAAGTCTTCGCGTTGAATATTTTCAATTAACGCCATTTCGACTACTTCCTGGTCATTTGCTGTTCTCACATAAGCTGGAATATCAGTCATACCAGCCATTTTGGATGCTCTTAGTCGTCTTTCTCCAGAAATTAACTGATATTTTCTATCTGAGATTCTTCTTACGGTAATAGGCTGAATCACGCCATGTATTCTTATTGAAGAGGTCAACTCTTCTAATGCTTGTTGATTGAAATCTGACCGTGGTTGAAATGGATTCACTTCAATTTGGTCTAATTTTATTTTCGGAACTGTATTAATAATAGAATCTTCATCTGTAGCACTGATTTTTAAAATGTCTGTATTATCATCAATATCTGATAATAATGCACGAATACCTTTTCCTAACGCATCTTTTTTCTTATTCATTATCATAGTTTAATATTATACTAATTAATTTAAAAGTTCTTTTCCTTCCACTTCAATAAATTTATCTTCCATTGGAATATTTGTCATTCCATTATTCTGCATGATTTCTCTAGCTAAATTTAAATAATTGATTGCACCTTTGCTTTCTACATCGTACATGATAATTGGTTGTCGTAAGCTTTGTGCTTCACCCAATCTTGTATTTCTATGAATGATAGTATTAAAGACACTGTTTTCAAATCTGCGTTTCACTTCAGAAACTACTTGATTAGATAAATTTAATCGTTGGTCATACATCGTTAATAAAATGCCTTCGATTTCTAATTCTTTATTTAATCTGGATTGAACTATTTTAATTGTATTTAATAATTTACCCAATCCTTCAAGCGCAAAATATTCGCATTGTACAGGAACCAATACAGAATCTGATGCTGTTAAAGCATTCACTGTTATTAATCCTAAAGAAGGAGAGCAGTCGATAATAATAAAATCGTATTTCTTTTTTAAGTCATGTAAAATATCTTTCAATATTTTCTCTCTGTTTGGATGATTGATGAGTTCAATTTCTGCGCCTACTAAATCTAAATGCGATGGCAATAAAAATAAATTAGGTGTATCAGTTTCCAAAATGATGTCCTTCGCTTTTACACTATCAATCAGACATTCATATAAACTCACCTTTATATTTCTTGGATCAAAACCGCAGCCACTTGTACTGTTTGCTTGAGGATCCGCATCAATCAAGAGTGTCTTTTTTTCTAAAACAGCCAAACTTGCTGCTAAATTAATTGCTGTTGTAGTTTTTCCGACACCACCTTTTTGATTGGCAATACTTATTATTTTTCCCATAAACTTATATTTCAATTGTTTGTCCTATTTTTAATAATATTAACTCTTTACCAGCTTTTGCAAATTTTTCTTTTGCAACTTCATGGTTTATTTTTATTTGTTCAAATGTATCATAATGTACACCAATTACTTTATTGCATTGTACAAAATCTGAAGTAGTAATTGCATCTTCAATATCCATTGTAAATTTATCACCAATTGGTAATACGGCAAATTTTAGTTTTGCCCAACGCGGTATGAGTTGCATATCCATTGTTAAAGCGGTATCTCCGCTGTAATAAAAATCACCTTCAGTTGTATTTATTACAAAACCCATTGGATTTGCACCATATTTACCATCAGGTAAGCAGGATGAATGAACAGCTGCTACAGCTTTTACTACTCCAAAATCAGTCGACCATTTTCCACCTGTATTCATAGGCCTGAAATTTGTCAAGCCTTGCTTGGAAAGCCATTCATAGATTTCATAGGCACATATTACAATTGCATTAGTTCTCTTTGCTATTGTTACGACATCAGATATATGATCAAAATGACCGTGTGATATAGCAATATAATCACATTCAATCTTACTAACATCGATATGCTTAGCCAATTCATTTGATGTAATAAACGGATCAAAAAGAATCTTTTTTCCTTTGGTTTCTACTAAAAAACAAGAATGTCCGTAATAGGTAAATTTCATATTGTAAAAAAATGTAGAATGTAAATTGAAAAATAACAAATTTTCCAATGTTCCACGCTCAAAAATAACTTATAAATTGCAGCATTTTTTATCAAGTTATCAATGTTTTACACACAACCTTTGTGGATAATTTTAAAAATAATGTTTATCATAGGCTTATATTATAAATCCTTATTATTTGATAAATAATCAGTTATTAATGGAATATTTTAATTGTAGGAATAATATTCTTGATAGTATTCAATTCTTCTTCTGTTAATTCCAATGCATTTGGATTTTTAGGTAATAGTTTCCAGGGTGCTAATTGGTCAAAGTCGTATTTTCCGAAGACAAGAACAGGCGTTCCATTTTTTATAACAGCAGTACCATTTTCTGAAATTTCCCATTGTTCTGCCCAATCAAAAATCCATTTAGCATCTTCTTCATACATTCGGATGCAGGAATGACTTGCAGGATAGCCAGGCAGAAAAAACTGATGCATAGCAACACCACCTTTGTTAGATATATTAAAATACCAAGGCATAATCCAGTCGCCATCTACTGTACTTCGTTTCTTTTTTGCTTTAAAATTGGAATAAAAAAGTCCGTTTGGAGTTGGTTTAGATTTTCTGCCACTGCTGACTGGACCCGATTGAACTATTTTTCCATTTTCATATGCCGCAAATAGTTGAATTCGCTGATTGATTAAAATAAACTTAATTACAGAATCTGGCAATATTAGAGTTGCTGGAAATGGAACATATGCCATGAAATCAGAAAACAAGGTATCAGGAATTACTAATATAGTTTTTACTCTGATTCTGCCAACATCAATTCTGTTGCTTGCTGCAATAATTTTTTGTTGAACAGCAGAATATTTAGTTTTAAAAACTTTTAATGCACTATCATTTCTTATAGTATCAAAATGATAGGTGATTATTAATTTTTGTTCTGCTTTTTTATTTATTTCTTTGGAAATATCTTTTTTATTTTTTTCTGAATTACTTACAACGTTTCCGCATGAATAAAATAAAAATAAAATCAATATCAATATAGATAAGACAATTGATGTAAATACATGAGTATGAAATTTCAATAACCGCATATCTAATTTTTATGATATTTATTTAATAACAGCATCCAATAAATCAGATGCTGTTATAAAGATAAAGTTAATATTATTTCGTTTTTTGTTTTAAATCACTAAATGGTACTGCAACTATTTTATTTGCACGCATAGCAGGAATCCATAATAATTTTGTTTTTTTATCTATAAATATATCAGATGGACCATCAATGGTGCTTCCCAAATTGACCTCATGAAATCCCTTTTTACAATGTCTTTTATAAGTAATCAAACGTCCTTTGTTTTCAGATAAATTGACCCAGTCTGTTACATATAGTTTACCACATTTTCGAACAATACCGTCATATACGCCAGTATTTGTATATGCTTTATATTTTTTTGTTACCATACCGATTCTTCCAAAGCTTCCGTTTGGTTCATTATCTTTTCCATAATTGGCAACTGATAATTTACCTACAAGTTTTCTGTTTAAACCATTAACACCATTCAACGAATCACCTTTTATCTTTATTTCTTTGATATTTTCTTTGCCTTTGAATTTTATTTTAAAAATAGTATTTTTAAAAGTAGCAGAAACATACATACCATGACATGCTTTTGTGATATCGTTGGCATAACTAACTCCATAGGATGCTAAATCAGCTTCAAACACTTTTTTTCTGGTTTCTATATTGAAACCTTGTACTTTA
>JANNVS010000237.1:0-43894 GCA_031414515.1 Sphingobacteriales bacterium
TTGGGTGCAGACTACATAAATGGAAAGAATGTAATCCTATTTGAACAGAAATTAGCTGCTTATTTAGGAATCAAGTATGTTATTGGTTGTGGAAATGGTACTGATGCATTGCAACTGGCTTTGATGGCATTAGATTTACCAAAAAACAGCAAAATCATTGTACCTGCTTTTACCTATATCGCGCCCATAGAAGTCGTTGCATTTTTAGGATATGAGTTGGTTTTCACAGATGTAGATGAACACGATTTTAATATTACCCTACATCAGATTAAAGCCGTTTATACGGAAGAGGTAAAAGCCGTCATAATCGTTCATTTATTTGGTCAGCCATGTAAAGACACAGATGATATCCATCAATTTTGTATTGAGAAAAATATAGTGTTGATAGAAGACAATGCACAATCTTTAAATGCAGGAAAAAATACTCCAAGAAATAGCATCATAACCACCTCCTTTTATCCGACAAAAAACCTCGGTGCTATTGGCGATGGTGGTGCTGTTATGTGTAACGATGCTATAATAGCCAATAAAATAAGGATGATTGCGTCACACGGTCAATCCAGAAAATATATCCATGATGTAGTTGGTATTAATTCAAGACTAGATACTTTACAAGCTTCTGTCTTAACTATTAAACTTAAATATTTGGAAACGTATAATCAGCAACGAAGAAAAAATGCTGCATATTATATTACTAAATTAAAGAAAATAGCTGCGATAGAATTACCAGAAATGACACCACATCACATTTTTCATCAATTTACCATTAAAATAAAAAATGGTAACCGTGATGCGCTGGCTGATTTTTTAAAACAAAAAAATATTTCTACTATTATTAATTACCCTTTAGGTGCACATCAACAAAAGGCATATTGGCAAGATATTAAATTACCGAACACAGAATTATTATGTGCAACCGCTTTATCATTACCTGTATATCCAGAAATTTCTGAAGAACAATTATTGTATATTTGTAATTGTATAGAAGAATTCTGCACTTAATATTGTCATTTGAACGAAGTGAAGAATCTTGTTTAATTTAGATAAAAGATAAAATGTCCTCAAGCGTTAATTCCACCTGTTTCATCCACGAGACCGCAATCATAGATGATGGTGCAACCATTGGAGACAATAGTAAAATATGGCAATTCAGCCATGTGATGAATGCACAGATTGGCAAAAATTGCATCCTTGGTCAGAATGTATTTGTAGCAAATAATGTTATTTTAGGCAACAGTGTAAAAGTGCAAAATAATGTTTCTATTTATGAAGGTGTTGTTTGTGAAGATGATGTATTTATTGGACCTTCTGTCGTTTTTACAAATGTCATTAATCCTCGAAGTTTTATTGAACGCAAAGATGAATACAAAAAAACAAGAATAAAAAAAGGCGCTACTATTGGCGCCAATGCAACTATTATCTGCGGCGTTTCTATTGGTGAATATGCATTCATCGGTGCTGGCTGTGTAGTTACAAAAAATGTGAAACCACATGCTTTAATGAAAGGCAATCCTGCGAGACAAGACGGCTGGATGAGCGAAGCTGGATACAAATTAAAATTTGAAGATGGCATTGCCATTTGTAAAAGCACACAAGAAAAATACAAACTTGAAAATGATAGTGTAATAAAATTATAAAATCATTTTCCAAATAACTTTCGATTCATGATTAAACAATTTGCACTTATAGGAGCCGCTGGATATATTGCACCACGTCATTTAAAAGCGATAAAAGAAGTAGGCGGCAATTTGGTGGCTGCTTATGATGTTTCCGATACCGTTGGTATTTTGGATAGTTATTTTCCTGAATGTGAATTTTTTACAGATGAGTTTGCTTTTTATGATTTTCTGATGGATAAAAATCCAGTAGATTATTTAGTTGTTTGTTCTCCAAATCATTTACATGAAGAACATTGTTACGCTGGATTAAAATTAAATGCCGATGTGATTTGTGAAAAACCATTGTCATTGACTACAGAAAGTTTACAAAACTTACTGGATGCAGAATCGTATACACAAAAACATATTTATACTATTTTGCAGTTGCGCCTGCATCCAATGTTAATGGAGTTGAAAAAAGAAATAGAAACCTCCACTAAAAATAAGCACGAAGTATCCATTGAATATTTCACACCTCGTGGAAAATGGTATCATAAAAGCTGGAAAGGTGATATAAAAAAATCTGGTGGCATTGCCACGAATATCGGCATCCATTTGTTTGATTCCGCAGCTTGGTTATTTGGTGATTTTATTTCCTTACAGGTAGAAAAAGATACTGCTACGCAAAGCATTGGACAAGTAGAATTAAAGAAAGCAACAGTGCATTGGAAATTAAGTATTGAACAAAATTTAGAACCTCGCAGATTAATTACTATTGATGGAAAGCCTTATGAATTTACAGATGGATTTGCAGACTTGCATACAGCATCTTACCAAGAAATATTAAAGAATAATGGGTTTGCTATTTCAGAGGTAATGACTTCTGTCGCTATTTCAGAAATGATTCGGAATTATAAATAGCGTGAAATTCTCTAAAAATAAAATTCTACAAGATTGAAATTATTTTCTATCCTTACGCATAAACTTATTGCGAATAATCAGGCCATCATACGTCACTTCAGCCACGTAAACGGCAGCATTTAAAGTAGCAGTAGACATCGTCAAATTATTGTATCCTTTAATTCCATCAAAATCTTTATTGTACAATAGTTGTCCTAACACATCGATAAATCTAATATTTACACGACCATCTTTTGGTAACATAACGCCAAAATTTATACTTTCATACGCTGGATTTGGATATAAATTAAATACATCAAAACCACCTACTTTTACTTCTTTGCAAGTCGTGTTATTATCAGTCCTGTCTTCAAATGCATTATTATTAATATTATCAATAGAGGCACATATTACCGGAATCTGATTGTTCTCACTCGGTTTAATCTCGCCAGTAAATAAATATACGGTGGTTTGTCCAGGCAATAAACTTCCTGTCCAGTTTTCCCGAATAACAGCGCCACCGCCTAGTTGTAAGCTAAGTCCAAGAGCAGTTATTTCTATATTGCTGTTATTGATAATGCTAACCTGAATTTTATAAAATTCATTGTCTGGTATGATGCTTATCGAAGCCATTACACCATCTAAAAAAGCCTTATCTACCAATATATATTTCGTAAGCGTATCTGTACAGCCTCTGAAATCGGTTGCAATTAACTGAATTGGATACGTTCCTCTAATGGTATAGTCATGAAAAGGCGGATTATATGCCTGAATTAATGGGCTGCTATCACCATAACTCCAAAGGTAATTACCATTTACAGGAGATTGATTGAAATAATTAACCCTTAATGTTGGCAATCCATTTTGTGGAGAAAAAGTAAACATTGGTGTTGGCGGTGCTGATACTGCAATAGAGCGCAGTTTAGTACCGCTGCATCCAACAGCATTTTTCGCATTTAGCTGAATAGTATAATTCCCTTCTGACTGGAAAGTATATCTTGGATTTTGTTGAGAAGAAGTAGCCTGTCCAGAAAAAAACCAATTCCAATTGGATACAGGCGTACCATCTGGCGTGGTACTGATGTCAGTAAATTGAATTTCCTTTCCTACGCATTGTGTTTGTGAGACATCAAAGTCAACAACTGGAAAATCAAAAACTTTAATTTGTTTTATGACGGTATCTACACAATTATTGGACGATTGAACGAATAAGCTTACTTCATACGTTCCGGGCACATATTGATGCTGAGGTTCTCTTATAGCACTTTCAGAGGTAAAATCACCAAATTCCCATTTCCATATAGGTATTGTATTTGGTGCGTCAACTGTAGCTAAGAATTTGAACGATACCGGTGTTGTTCCACATACAGAATCATTTGAAAAAGCGGCTATCGGAGAAACATTGACCGTAGTTGGAAGTGTTAATGTATCTGAACAACCGTTTGAATTTGTAGCGGTGAGTTTTACATTATAGATACCAGAAGC
The DNA here is from genome assembly GCA_031414515.1 of Sphingobacteriales bacterium. Taxonomy (GTDB): domain Bacteria; phylum Bacteroidota; class Bacteroidia; order Chitinophagales; family JADIYW01; genus JADJSS01. Next base: position 3,984 of record JANNVS010000237.1, read on the forward strand.
AGGAAACCTGAAAGATGTATTCTGAATTCCAGTGCTTGTACCTAATCCATTAAAATCCCAAATCCAATTAGTAATAGAAGCCGAATTGGCAACGGAAACATCCACAAAAGTAGTAGGAATACCTTCACAGGATAATAAATTATAAAAAGATGGAATTGGATTTCTATTTACAACGAATGTCTTAAAAATAGAATCCGTACAACCGACATTGGTTGTTACTTTTAGTGCTGCAGATGCAATTCCCAAATTAGCAAACGTTGTTGTTGGGTTTTGAGAAGCATCTGTTGTAGCATTACTAAAATTCCATTTCCAGTTTGTTATAGTGTTCCCTAATGGAACGGATGTTGAATCAGAGAAATTTATGGATACTCCTTGACAAGGTGCGGCATATCCAAATTTTGCAGTTGGTGCGGTACCAACAATTGAAACATTAAAAGATTTATTTAACACACAACCTATTAATGTAATGGCATTTATAGAATAATTCCCTGGTGTGTTTAGTTGAATAAAGTTATTAGTGCTTCCTGTAGACCATCGAATAGAATCAAAAGAACTTTCTGTTTGAACAAATAATTTCTCGCCAGCGCAGGCATTAATATTATTTGAAACAGGTGTTATTGATAATCTTGGGTCATCTACAACCACATTAATCGTATCATAAACGAAACAGGAGTTAGCATCTGTTATTTTTACGGTGTATTGACCAGCTGTCGTAATATTAAGAGTAGTTGATGTTGCGCCTGTATTCCAAATTGCAGAAAATCCAGAAGGTGTTTTAAGGTCTAAATTAAAGGTTTGGCCAGCACAAAGATAAATTGTTTTATTACCCATTCTTCTATAAGGAAAGACATTAATATCATCTGTACTAAATCTTCCAAATACATCTTTTGTAGTTACGCTATAGTTTCCTTTAGGTAAAACATTTATGGTTGCTGTAGTTTTGCCTGTATTCCATAGATAGGATACAAATCTATTGCCTGCCGAAATTGTTACGGAATCGCAGAAAGATGTGCCAAGTATAGTGTCTTGGCCAAGATTTACAGGCGGTGCGTACTTATCGGCTAAATAATTATATACAAGCTGATCTTTATCATTATCTAATTCTGATTTAAATACAAGCAATTCAGCAATTTTTCCTTTATATGCAAAACTAGTTGCATCTGGCCTAGCTCCAAGTGTATTGTAAGAAAAACTTGGTAAATTAGAATTTGATGTAATTGGAGGCAAAGTATTGTTTATTCTTAATTTAGAATTTGAATGTAAATAGACCGCGTATTGATTTATCAAATTACTAGTAGCTGTATAGGTAAGATTTACATTAAATGATCCCCAGCCAGCTCCAAGTGCGTCTGCCTCACTAAATAATCCCTGACCATTTCCTCCAAGATAATACTGTAAGGCTTGGTCATAATTTTCATAATTTCGGAGACAATAAATACTGAAATTGGTTAAATTCACAAAGGATGCTGTTTGCTGGTAATTACTTGGACTTCCAGTAAAAAGCACTACAGATTTGTCATTTAAAAGCGGCTCTTGGTTTATAAGTGTAGGTTGAAAGGTTGGGTTTGCTTGCAACATATTGTTTCCACTGACAATAGCATCATTCCATTGGGAAATCTTATTGCCTGAAGTAATAAAACCGGATTCTGGCTTATACCAGGCTTCCATTTGACTTATTGAATCTGGAATTATAGCTGTGAAATTGTTAATATTTGATGAGGTGCCTAATTGTCTGTCTAATATTTTCCAAAAATAGGAAGCACCAGAAATAATTGGAATATTTATAATTGGAGCAGGATTGCCAATAATTGTATCTAATATAGGTAAGCTTAAATCAGCATTTGTGGAAATAATTAACTTGTAAGATTGTAATGTTGATGGGCTTCTTTCCCAGGAAAAAGGGATGGGGTTTTCACTGATAAACATATTATTTCCCGGATAGAATAATTCTAAAGCCTTTGATGGTGTAACAAAGAATATATATATGCAAAAAAAAACACTTAAGGATTTAAAAAATTTCTTTGTCATTTTTGTAGTTCTAGTTAATACTATGCGGTTTAGTTCCCAATATACTATGATAAATATATGAAAATAAATCCAAAGTTGTCGAGTTAGTAAGGTTTTTTGAAAGATTTTTAAAATGCTCCAATTCTGCTTCTCTGTACTTCTCATCTGAAGTTATGAGGATTATTTTATTGGCAATATCTTCTGGATTTCGAGGATCAAAAATATATGCAGTATGGTTTATCGTTTCAGGCAAAGAAGTAACGTCAGAACAAATACATGGAATACCCATAAGAATTCCTTCTATTAGTGGAAAACTCCCTGCTTCATACAGCGTTGGTATTACGATGGCAGTACATTTTCTATAAATGCAATATAATTCTTCTTCGCTGACCTTGCCTAGAAAAAAGACCTGTTCTGTAATACCCATTTCAACACAAGACTTTTCCAACTCCTTAAAATATTCCGTCTGATGACCTGTACAGACAAGATTTATGACAAGATCGTTTTTCTCTTTAATCACCTTTAATGCTTTCAGTAAATTAATATGATTTTTATGGTGCCAAGTTGCAGCCGGATATAGAATAAATTTTTCAGGAAGCACAACGCTCGTATCAGTTGTATTCGAATTATTTTTAATAAATCTATCAAACCATAAGTTTTGCATATTCAATAATATCACTTCAACTTTTGATGCTTCCACATTGAAGTATTTAATAATGTCCTGCTTGACATGATTATAACTGACAATTATTTTACTGGTCTTTTTTGTAATATATAAATACTCTGATGCTCTATTAGCACGTACCTCCGGAGTAAAGAAATCCGGAAAATGAAGTTCCTGCAAATCATGCATAGTAGCAAGAGAGGGAATATTAACAGCAGGCAAATGCTGATAAGGAGAATGCAATATATCAATCTTATATTTCTTTATTATCTTATCTAGTACATTTGGACGCATAACTGGAATAAAAATCTTATGTTTTTCAAGAAAAGCTAAAAAATTAAAAAGAAACAATTCGAAAAAAGAAAACAAAGATGTTCTGTAATTAGTTTCTTTCTTATCTAAAACTATAAAATTTTGTGTGCTTTTGAACTCTTCAAATTCGTCGTAATTATTTCTTAAAAAAATAAAATAATTGTTCTTTGTATCCTTCTGTAGAATGGACAATAAGCATTTAGAATATTGCAGTACTCCTCCAAATGATTTATCAACATAGGGTACATAAAGGAGGATATTCATTGTGTAATTTTTTTTTGAAAAAAATGTGTCTTATTTTTTGTCTTTTGTAACACAAAACCATGTTTTTTATACAGGTGTATGGCTTTCGTGTTATCAAAATCCACCGATAAATTTATATTTTCTAAATTAAATTCTATTGCGGTATCGAGTAGTTTTTTGAGCATTTTATTTCCATATCCTTTCCCCAATGCTGATTCACTTATAGCAATGCCTAACCAAACAATATCATTCTCTTTATCTAAATGGCCATATCCTACTGGGTGCTCATTTTCCAAAAGAATAAGAGTACAAATATGATTTTCTAATACATTTAAATTTCTTTTATCAAAATATCTAAAAGTAATCAGGCTATTACCTGCAGTAGACAGAAATTTTTGAAGGATGTTTTTGTTATTTTTGTCTATCCTAATAAAAGTGCAATCAGTAGACATAATAATCGGCAATAGACTGTGTGATATATTCAATATCTTCATTCGTTAAATCTGGGTGACTTGGTAGGTTGATGCCACGCCATCCCAAATTTTCCGCTATTGGAAATTTCTGAAATTTCTGTGCATACATAGGCATCGTATGTGCTGGATAAAACAACGGTCTTGTTTCAATACCTTTCTGCACAAGATGCTCTCTTAAATCATCCCGTTTTGTTATATCGTTCACTAGAAAAGATATCATCCAATAAGAATGATGGGTATCCGACTGTTCCTCATGAAAAGTGAGCGGCAAATGCTTCAATTTTTCTTTATACAAGAATGCTATTTCTTTTTTCCTTTTTAAAACAGGTTCTATACGCTCTATTTGTGCCAGCCCAATAGCCGCACAGATATTCGTCATTCTGTAGTTGTACCCTATAACATCATGCCAATATTCACGATGTTTAGCTAGTCCCTGTCCTTTGTAATGCACCAATCTGTCATATATAGTTTCATCATTAGTCACTACCATTCCACCTTCACCTGTTGTGATTGTTTTATTGCCAAAAAAACTAAACGTTGCAACATCTCCAAATGTACCGACATGCTGATTCTTGTATCTTGATCCTATTGCTTCCGCGCAATCCTCCACCAAATATAAATTATGTTCTTTCGCTATCTGTTTCAGCGCATCCATATCGCAAGCCTGTCCGTACAAATGAACACACATGATAGCCTTGGTTTTAGACGTGATTTTTTGTCTTACATCATTCGGGTCCATTTGCCATGAACATGCCAGTGAATCTACAAATACTGGTTTTGCACCTGTATAAACAATGCTGTTCACGGATGCAATATAGGTAAGTGTCGGTACTATAACTTCATCATCAGGACCGATGCCTAAGGCAACGAGTGCCAAATGTAAAGCCACCGTACCATTGCAAACGGAGGCTGCATATTTACAGTCAATATTATCTGCAAATGCAGTTTCAAATTTCTTTATATATTCTCCTTTAGACGAAATCCATGTCGAATCAAGGCAATCCAATATATATTTTTTTTCATTACCACTTAGATTGGGTGCATATATGGGAATTTTGTATTTATTCATATCCTTAAATTAGTTCAGTTTGGTTTGTCAGAACATTGTAAACAGGCAAACCTTTTATCAAAGATAAACTCTCTTTGGCAGATAAATAAAGTAATTTTCCGTCTATTCCTCTGGCTTCTCTGAATTTAGAAACCACATATCCTTGCTCTAGGCTAAGTGCTTTAAGTTTTTTTGCCTTATCATTTTTTACAAAATAAGCATTGTTGCCAGCACTATTACAGCCTACAAAAGCATATCCTTTTTTTTGTGAAAGCATATATAATGCTGCCAAAGAGGTGCCTGCATAAAGATTGCTATGATGCGCTTTACTTCTGACAAAATCAGCCTGATAAGGAATTGTTATTGGTCTGCCAATACCCAAAATGCTATTATACTCAACAATCACAATATCTGGATTTATGTTATTTATGGCTTCCCATATCCAGTAATCATTACCATCTATATCAATATGTAATAATCCCATATTTCCAGCAAATCCGGCATCTTTAATGGTCTGGTTGATATTCTCTTTTGTGATAAAGGATGCTATAGCTGTTAAGGTATGTTTCCAGTAAATAGCATCTTCTTTTATGTATTCGATATTTTCAGGACTGCCATCCATAACCAAACCTTCCCAGTTATTGTTTCTCAAAAGAAAACGTGTGTTTGATTCCAGATAATTCTCTACTCCAAATTCGATAAATCTTTCTGATGAAATTTCAATATTATTAATAAGATATTGAATAATACCGTCATCACCCCATTGTGAGAATACTTTAAATTCTGCATCATGAATATTAGAAAATAATTTTTGATTTTGTAGGAGCAATGTATTTTTAGCAATGAGCATTTTTATATCTTCAGTTACTTCTCGAAACATTAAGTTTGATGAAAACTTATTTTTTTCTATCCTATTAGAAATGAGTTTGTTCTTTATGTTTCGAAAAAAAGAGGCCATATAAAAATATTGATTAGGATAAATTTAATCTTTTTCTAAATAAATAAAATTTATCTCTAAGAGTTAGGTAATTTGTTTTATCGTTAAATTGTTTTATTACTTTCTGTAGTTCTTTACTTGAAAGCAGTGTGAAATTTTTCACGTCGAATTTTTCAAAATCTATTTCAAAGGTTTTTGTATTTAGCAGTCTATCTTCAGAGTTATTATAATGCGTTCCTGTGTTTCCAATGTTGCTGATTAGGTTTACATTTGGTAAAATATTTTTCTTGTTATTCATAATATTATTTACTAATAATTCAACATCCCAATTTACTTCTGCTTCGTATGAATGCTTAATAATATTAAAAAGCCAATCAGTATATTTTTTATTTTTATAGGCATAATATAATTGTTGTTTAATTTTTTCTAAATCATATTGCTTGCCCCACGTAAAATTTCTGAATACTCTAGCCCAACTAGCCCAACCCCAAGTGTACCCCAAATCACTAATAAAATAGTTATATTTTTCAGATATCTTTTCATCCAGAAGATTACTTCCTGAAATTATATTTATAGTATCATCATGTTGGAATTTCTTAAGTAGCATCTCACAGTATATAAAAAAAGATTTATTAGGCACACAATCATCTTCCAATATTATTCCATATTCTACTTCACTAAAAAACCAGTTTAAGGCGTTTTTAATCGAAACTTCTGGGCCAACATTTTCATTTTTAAAATCTGTTTTCACTTCACAATCCCAATCAATTTTTTTTACTATTTCTCGAGTTATATAACAATTCATGTGATCTGCCTCTACTGTCTTTCTTGGTCCGTCGGCAACAATATATAATCTTCTAGGTTGTATATGTCGAATTTTATCAAAAACACATTGTGTATTATCTGGTCTGTTAAAAACAATAAACAATATGGGCGTTTCAAACATATAGGAAATTGACTGTGTAAAAATACAAAAAATATCACCCTTATTTAATCAGAATGTAGATTGGTGGGTAAAGTGGTATATTTCACCAATATTGGTATCCAGGCTAATTACCTGCAAATCAAGAATAATACTTCTTATAAAATAAATTGAATCTGAAAAGACATCCGTTTCTTTCTGAATACATCTACAAAGGGAAGCATTATTTTTTGAAAAACCCTAGTATCCTTTGCTTTAAGAAATACATCCTGTTTCTGAAACCTACCGGATAAATTTTCTGGACAATGGTCTTCATTATTTTCTTTTTTTGTGATTTAGACAGTGTGATGCCTGTTTCAGAAAAATCTGCTCCAATATAAATTTCCTGTATCACTGTGTTTAACAACAGGCTTTTTGAATCAGAAAAGTGGGTTCCAGAATTACCAATATTGCTTATAAGATTTACTGTCGGTATAATTCCAACCATGCCTTTCTGCAGGTTATGAATAAAGAAACTGTAATCCCAATATACAATTGGTTCTTTTTCGGCATTCCTTAAAATCTGTATATGATACTCAACATACAATCTGTTGTGATCATATCGCTGCATCAGACTTTTCTCAGCAGCTGGGATATCAATCTTTTTATAAAAATCAATATCCTTCCAAACTCTTTTCCACGTGGCAAAACCCCAGGTATACATAAAATCACCTTTGAAGAAATTATACTTTTCTGAAATCCTATTGTTTAAGAAGGATGTTCCGCTAATCATAGCAATGTTTTCATCATTCCTGTACTTATCAAGCAATACAGTGCAAAATTCAAAAAAAGAGACCGCCGGTTTGCAATCGTCTTCAATAATAATTCCGTATTCCTCAAAGGAAAAAAACCAGTTAACGGCATCAATAATGGCAAAATCACAGCTGAGGTTTTCTTTCCGGTATAACCTTTTTACTTCACAAGGCCATTCTATCTGCTCCACCACCGCTTTCGTTTCCGCACATAACTGGATGTCTTGTTCATTTCCTTTTCTCGGGCCGTCTGCAGCAATATACAATCTCGCCGGTTGCGCCTTTTTTATGGACTCAAACACCTGGCGCGTATAATCAGGCCGGTTAAAAATCAACAATAATACCGGTGCGTTTGCCATCTTATATTTTGTTCCCAAAAGTAATAATTCCTTATAGACTTTAGTAATGCCTAATAATTATTATATTTGTTCGTTCAAGAAGCTACATGCAGCAAGAAGAAGATTGGTCAAATATCATCAGCAGCCGTTCCTCCTTTTCATTCTATTCACTGAAAGATTTGTGGCATTACCGCGATTTGTTGTGGATGTTTGTAAAACGAGATATTGTAACCAATTACAAGCAGACCGTTTTAGGTCCATTATGGTTTTTTATTCAACCAGCATTAACCACGGCTATGTTTGTCTTTATACAAAGAGCGGCAAAAATTGAGACAAACGGCATACATCCGGTATTATTCTATCTTATCGGAATCACCGCCTGGAATTATTTCGCAGAGTGCTTAACCAAAACCTCCACAACTTTTAAAGACAACGCCTTTATTTTTGGGAAAGTTTATTTTCCAAGGTTGATATTACCTCTTTCCATCGTGGTTTCTGGCTTGTTGAAGTTTTTCATACAAATCTTTTTGTTTATCCTAACATCTGTCATTTTATTAGCTTTAAATAAAACGAAACTGGATATACAAAATACATTATTGTTGTTTCCTTTTTTAATATTCCTGATGGCAGGTCTGGGTTTGGGTGGCGGATTAATCATCACTTCCTTAACGACCAAGTACAGAGATTTAGCATTGTTGGTTCAGTTTGGCATACAGCTGCTGATGTATGGTACTTTAATGATACCAAAGTCGAGCACCTCAGGCATTTTAAACAAATTACTGGAATACAACCCAATGATTCCAATCATAGACACATTAAGGCAATCCTTGTTTAATACAGAAGCGCCAAATTTTTATTTACTTGGATATAGTTTTATCGTGATGGTTATTCTTTTATTAATTGGATTTTATATATTTAGTAAAACAGAGAAAAACTTTACCGATACCGTTTAAGATGTCAGAAATAATAATAAAAGCAGAAGGTTTAAGTAAACAATATCGTCTCGGACAAATCGGTACCGGTTCGCTAAGCCATGATTTAAACCGCTGGTGGCATAGTCTCAGAGGTAATGAAGATCCATATTTAAAAATTGGAGAAGCAAACGACAGAACACAGAAAGGAAATAGTGACTATGTGTGGGCTTTAAAAGATATTAATTTCGAAATCAATAAAGGAGAAGTTTGGGGTGTTATTGGCAAAAACGGTGCTGGAAAATCTACTTTATTAAAATTGCTTTCCAGAGTGACCGCGCCGACTACAGGTGAAATAAAATACAAAGGAAAATTGGCTTCTTTATTAGAAGTAGGCACTGGGTTTCATGGCGAATTAACTGGAAAAGAAAACATCTATCTGAATGGTGCCATTTTAGGTATGAAGAAAAAAGAGATTACCGCTAAATTTGATGAAATTATAGATTTTGCAGGCGTTGAAAAATATGTAGACACACCTGTAAAAAGATATTCGTCTGGTATGTTTGTAAGGCTGGCATTTGCGGTTGCTGCTCATTTAGATACAGATATCCTAATTTTAGATGAGGTGTTGGCCGTTGGCGATGCCAGTTTCCAACGGAAATGTTTAGGCAAGATGAATGATGCAGCAACCAATCAGGGAAAAACCGTTTTATTTGTCAGCCACAATTTATCACAGGTTCAGGGCTTATGTAAAAAAGGCATGCTGCTGGAAAATGGATTGCTAACTTTTGCAGGCGATATCAATGCCGCAATTTCAAAATATACGGAAACAGGAAATAGTGAAAGAGTGGTAGATGTGACAAAATGCAACAGAGTAGGTCCACGAGAACTGGCATTTTCCATTACATCCTTAAAAATCACCAATGTTACATCTGAAAGTAATGAGATTTTTGAAGAAGATACCATAGAAATGGAGATTGGATTTGAGGCTAAAAATGATTTTGAAGAGGTCATCATGGCATTTGCTATCAGCGATGGCTTAGACAATCAGCTAATTGTTTGTCGCTCTTCTTCTACACTTCCATCTTTCTCACTAAAAAGGAATATCCCGCATATAATAAAAACAAAAGTCTCTTTAGCTCTGAATGCAGGTGTGTATCATATAAGTCTTGGTGCTTCTCATGTTAAAGGTATACTAGAATATGTACCTTCGGTAACGACGATAGAGATTTTACCTACCAACACAGAATGGGAAGAAGCTAAAAAACCTACCGTTGGTTTATTGATTACACATTTAGACTGGGTTATTAGTTAAAGCAAGAAACAAAATTCAGAGAAATAGTCACCTTAAGATACATGAAAAACATTGCCATTACTGTAGATAAAAATTATTGTATACATGCTGCGGTGATGTTGTATTCTTTGTTGTCTAATAATAAGTCTACTGATATTTATGTTCATATCATCTTGAATTTTAAAAATCCATTTTTTAAAATTCCTATGAAATATGTTTTGAACAGGAAAAGGTGTCCTCATAAATTTTATTTTATAGACGAAAAGGATATCGCATTTGCAAAGGATTTAATAATTACCTATCATATATCGATTGCCACTTATTTTCGATTATTTCTTCCTTCTATTTTAAAACACATAGATAAGGTCTTGTTTTTAGACAGCGATATTATTGTAGATGGAAATATAGATGAATTATATGCTGCCGATATTCAACAGCATAGTCTGGCTGCCGTAATTGACAATGGTGCAGAGGCAATTGACAATGATGACAACAGAATTGCTGTCTTAGGACTAAAGTATGGTTATTTTAATGCTGGTGTGATGTTATTAAACCTACATTACCTCAGAGAAAATAATTATGAATTAAAATTTGAGGATTTTATTAGGAATCATCCTGATAAAATTAAATTCTGGGATCAGGATGTGTTGAATGTTGTTACACAAGGCACAGTCAAATCAATAGATAAGAAATGGAATTTCCTTTCACAGAATTATGACGAAAAGGATTTACCTGTAATCATTCATTTCGCAGGAATACACAAGCCTTGGGATGGATATAGCCAACATATATCAAAGGATAAATATTTTCAATATTTGCAGGATGACAAATTTTTATTTTTTTTAAATACAATGTATAATCTATACTTTAAAGCACAAAGAAGGATATCGAATATCTTTAAATAAATACGACTCAATAACAATTATGTTAAGTAAGATAAAATCAAAAATTGCTAGCGTACGTGAAATTAATTCTATTCCAATTGACATTAATTTTAATCCTTCTATTTCTAATAGCTATTACCTCATTCGCAGAAGTATCCTGAAAGGTATTTTTGAGAATAAAAATTTCATGACTGGCAAGTTGCTTGATTTTGGATGTGGCAGCAAACCTTATAAGCCTGTTTTTTTAAAGGTTACGGATTATATAGGTCTTGATTTTTATAACGAAGGTCATTCGCATCAAAATGAAGAAATTGATTTTTTTTACGATGGAAAAAAAATTCCTTTTGACAAGGATACCTTTGACAGTATATTAAGTACAGAAGTCTTTGAGCACATCTTTAATTTAGAAGAATTATTAGCTGAACTAAACAGAGTACTAAAGTTAAATGGGTTTATCTTAATTACTTGTCCGTTTGTGTATCCAGAGCACGAAACACCATTTGATTATGCACGGTACACACAATTTGCATTAAAATATCTTTTAGAAAAAAACGGTTTTGAAATTACAGTAATGGATAAAAAGGGAAATCTCATTGAAACTATTTGCCAACAATTAATTATTTATTCTGGAAATTTTTTAAGGTTTTTTGGACCCTTACAACGCTCAACAATTTTTACTCATTTTTATACTTCTATAGTCGCATTCTATTTAAATATGTTTGCAAAAACAGTTGGGAAAATAATACCGAGTTCCTATCATCTTTATAGTACAAACGTTGTTGTTGCCAAAAAAATTAAATCCATTATATAATTATTGTTTGATTAAAAACAAGAAGGAATAGTCACTTTATAAAACATAAAATATAAATGGTCATTGCCTGTATAGACTTTTCAAATGATGGACATCGATTGTATTTGATGCGTTCTGTAATAAAAGCTATTCTCGAATCAGGCCATACCGCTATTTGTGTTACAAATGATACGGATGAAATAAAAATATGGATAGATGAATTTTGCACAGAACATCGTCATCATGCAATTTATTATACCTATAATTATAAGCAACCAAGTGGTACAAAATGGAATATACACTTGAATGATATTTTAATTGCGTTGCAGTACTGGAAACAGTACCATTCCATTTTAAAAAATATTGAAAAAGGAAATCAATTAAAAATAGATGCCGTTTTAATTAATTATATTGATGTATTTCTTTCCTGTAAGATGCCGCTGTTTTTGCAAAAAAAATTCTTTCACTATCGCTGGGCTGGATTATATATTCATACCAGATATTTAAGAATGTTTAAACACCTTGGTGTTCAAACAAAGAAAGCCAGAATAACAGATATCGATTATTTATTTAAATCCGATAAATGTATAGGTGTTGGTGTTTTTGATGCTGGCACTCATCAGGCATTAGCTTATCGGTTGGACAAAAAAGTCACATTGATTCCAGACACATCAGATGTTTCTACAGATACTAAAACGTACGCTTTAGCGGATGAAATTAAACTAGCAGCAAAAGGCAGACTAATTATTGGCACAATTGGCATAAGCGCTTTTATGGGTGTTGTTGATTTAATAAAGTTAGCGATTTCAAGTGCAGACAAAGACTATTTCTTTGTTTTTTGCGGCTCATTTGATCCTACTTCTTATGATACTATTTCCAATGATATAGACAAGGAATTATTAAGAAAATTTAGAGAAAACCCAACCAAAAATTGCATATGGAAAGAAGGATATTTAGAAAATGAATTTGAATACAATGCCGTTTTTAAAGCTTTTGATATAGTCTATATGATGTATCCAAATCATTTCACTTCCAGTAATCGCTTAACAAAAGCAGCCTTTTTTAATAAACTGGTTCTCGCTTCTAATCAGCATTGTGTAGGTGAAAATGTAATGAACTATAAATTAGGTGAAGTAGCAGCATCTGGAAACATAACCCAACAGCTAGAAAAATTAGATGCATTATATCAAAAAATAAAATCGGAAAGCTATCCTATAGAAGAATGGAAGAAATATTATTCCTTGAATAATGAACCTTTGCTACAAAAACAACTAAAATCATTACTCAACATTTGAAACAATAGTTGTATTTTTAATGTCTCAAACATGAATAAAAATATTTTAATTACAGGTGGTGCAGGTTTTGTAGGCTCTTCTATGGCTTTACAATTAAAAGCAAAATATCCTGTCAGCGAAATTTATGTGTTGGATAATTTAAAACGACGTGGTTCTGAATTAAATATTCCAAGATTAAAAGCTGCCAATATTCATTTTATTCATGGTGACATTCGAAATAAAGAAGACTTTGACGGATTGCCTAAAATCGATTGTATTTTGGAAGCTAGTGCCGAACCATCTGTATTAGCAGGAATTGACAACACACCTGATTATCTAATTAATACTAATTTATCAGGCACTATTAATTGCTTAAACTTTGCTACAAAAAATAAATCAGACTTTATTTTTCTTTCTACTTCCAGAATTTACCCAATAGAACGAATTGAAAGTATCGCTTTTGAAGAAACAAAAACTCGTTTTAAAATTTCTGAAAAACAAAATTTTAGTGGCATCACTAAGGATGGATTAAGTGAGACATTTCCATTAGATGGTTACCGGTCTTTATATGGAACCACAAAACTTGCTTCCGAGTTATTTGTTCAGGAATATAAACAATATTATGGATTGAAAACAGTCATCAACCGTTGTGGCGTTTTGACTGGTCCGTGGCAAATGGGAAAGATTGACCAAGGTGTTGTCGTGCTTTGGATGGCGAAACATTTCTGGAAACAAGCGCTTAGTTATATTGGTTATGGTGGTGAAGGAAAACAAGTACGCGATATGTTGCACACCGATGATTTATTCAGATTAATCGATTGGCAAATAAATCATTTAGATGAAATCAATGGTGAAATATTTAATGTTGGTGGTGGAAAAGATATAAGCTTATCACTACAAGAAATGACCATCCTTTGTGAGAAAATTACTGGCAATAAAATTACAATTAAAAATATACCAGAAAATCGAATTGCAGATATTCGTATTTATATTACTGACAATGCCAAAGTAATGGAGAAAACTGGATGGAAACCAACTATTTTGCCAGAACAAATTTTCAATGAAATATATACCTGGATAAAAGAAAATGAACATCAGCTGGAAAGCATCTTAAAGTAAAGAGTGTACATGAATTTAAGTATAGTTATACCAGCATACAACGAAGAAGAAAGTTTACCCGAAACTTTAACCACCATTTATGCAACGCTTTTAAAAGAGAATATTACGCATGAAATTTTAGTGACAAACGATAATTCAAAAGATAATACGTTAAAAGTTTTAGAAGAATTACAAAAAAAAATTCCAACGTTAATCTATTATACAAATCCAGGGCCAAATGGATTTGGCTATGCCGTTCGTTATGGATTAGATCGTTTCTGTGGAGATTACGTTGCGGTCATGATGGCTGATTTATCTGACGATCCGAATGATTTAGTGAGATTTTACCGTAAGGCTATTGAAGGGAATTATGATTGTGTGTTTGGTACACGATGGAATGATGGTGCAAAAGTAATTGATTACCCAATTCTTAAAAGAAGGATTAACCGTTTAGCAAATTTTATTGTTAAATTAATTTTTCGTTTAAAATATAACGATTGCACCAACGCATTCAAATTGTACAAAAGAGAAACTATTGATGGTTTAAAACCTTTTCTCTCACCTCATTTTAATCTGACATTAGAGTTACCATTAAAAGCAATTGTTCGTGGCTACAGCTATGCTGTATTGCCTAATTCGTGGACAAATAGAAAATATGGAGAATCAAAATTAAAGATTAAAGAAATGGGTAGCCGATACTTTTTTATTTTAATGTATTGCTGGATTGAGAAACAGTTTGCAAGAGGTGATTTTAGAAAAAAATAAATTATTTTTTTCTAAACAATAAAAAAGCACTATCAATATTTATTTAGCACATCAATTACGTGATTTACCTCTTCCTCCGTTAACTCAGCATACATAGGCAGACTGATACTATGCGCTGCCAAATATTCCGAATTTGGAAAATCTCCTTTCTTATAGCCTAAATTTATATATGCCTTTTGAAGATGACAAGGCACAGGATAATGAAACGCCGGTATAATATCATTATCGATAAGATGTTTACAGAAACTATCTTTATCTTTTGTTGTTACTACAAATAAATGAAATATAGAGTCTGCAAAATCGGGTTGCTTTTGCATTTTTATTTTATCATTTCTTATTTCAGATATATACCTGTTTGCAATGGCACGTCTTATATTATTCCAACTCTCTAAATATCGTAACTTAACCGTTAAAGAGGCAGCCTCAAGACCACCCATTCTATAATTATATCCAACTTCGTCATGGTAATATCGAACGGTCATTCCTTGATTTCTGAGGCGTTGAATATGTGTTGAATAAATTTCCTTATTGGTTGTGATGCCGCCAGCTTCTCCACAAGCTCCAAGGTTTTTTCCTGGATAAAAACTAAAACAAGCCATCTCTCCAAAACCACCGACCATTTTCCCTTTATAACGAGCGCCTTGCGCTTGCGCTGCATCTTCTATCAGGAATAAATTGTGTTTTTTGCAAATAGGAATTAATGAATCAATATCAAAAGGTTGTCCGTATAAATGAACTCCAATTATAGCCTTTGTTTTGGATGTAATTTTTTCTTCAATTTTTGATGCATCAATTTCCCAGGTGTCTGCAGTACAATCCACAAAAATTGGTGTTGCTCCAGCATGAGAAATTCCCCAAGCAGTCGCTATAAATGTATTTGCTGGTAGTATGACTTCATCGCCAACGCCGATACCTAAGGCTAACATGGCAAGATGCAATGCTGTTGTGCCATTGCTAACACCTAATGCATATTTTACATCTGAATATTCAGCATACTTTTTTTCAAATACTTCTACAAAATGACCGCCTGAAAATGCAGTTTTTTCGTATACCTCTTCAAATAAGGCAAACACTTCTGCTTTAACTTGCTGATGTTGTTTTTTTAAATCTAAGCAAGGTATTTTTTCCATTATTAAACGACTGCTTTAATTTTTCCTATATACTGAAAATTGTTTCCCCAAAATGAAAATATTTTACTCATTTTTACAGAAAAAGTAGCAATGCCGTACATTGCTTTTTTCATAAGTGTATCACAATCATTATAATTTGATGGAAAAGGCCAATTACTTTCTTCAATCTTGAAATAAAGAGTTTCTAAGCCAATATTTTTAAAAAATTCTTCTTGATTCTTTCGGTTAGAATATAATATATGTGTTGGAACATGTGATGCTTTTTTCCTAAATAAGTATTTGCGAATAAAAAATAAAGTTTTCCGTACAAGCTGTGTCAGATTAAAATTATTTTCAATAGGTCCTTCTAATACAAAAATGCCATTCAGATTCAATTTATTTTTCAGCATCAACATAACTTCTTTCGGATTGGTTAGATGTTCCAACACATTACTTAAAAAGATAATATCGTATTTTATATCCTTTTTAAGAAAATCATCAATCGTTAAAAAGGTCGCTTTAGAAAAAGTTTTTGACAAATTTGCAACTAGATCTGGATTGTATTCTGTACCTGTTACCTCAAATCCTTTGTCTATTGCTTCTACTACAAATCTTCCGCCACCGCAACCATAATCCAGGACACTTTTAAAATTTCCTGCGGCAGCGATTTTATCAAATAATAAATCATATAAACCAAAAGCATTACCAGAAAGTTCTCCCTGATATTCTACGGGATACATTTTAGTGATATCATCCATATTGGGTAATGGATGAATAAAAATTAAGTCACATTGTGTACATTGTATATATTCAAATGTTTTATGGTTAAAAACCGTATCTTCAAATGGTGTCGAAGAAGTTTTAGTGTTTCCACAAAACAAACAAATTGGAAGATTATTCATTGTATGCTATTAGAAACAAAGATAAAAATTACTTGGTTATTTTCTGAATAACTTTATCCTTAGATATTTCTTATTTTTGACGACTATCTGAATGAAAAAAATTTCAATCATAACGCCTTCTTTCAATCAGGGACAGTTTCTGGAACAAACCATTGATTCTGTTCTAAGTCAGCAATATCCAAATCTGGAATATATAATTATAGATGGTGGCAGCAATGACAACTCTGTAGAAATTATTAAAAAATACGAGAAACATCTGCACTTTTGGAAAAGCGAAAAAGATAGTGGACAAAGTGAAGCAATTAACAAAGGCTTGAAAATTGCAAGCGGTGACATTGTAAACTGGTTGAACAGTGATGATTATTATACATCGGATGCACTTATAAGAGTTGCCAAATATTTTGAAAATGAAAATACATTGGTAGTTGCAGGAAAGAGTAATATTTGGAAAAACAACATGATTAGTTTACAAACACCTGGAACAGATATTTATGATTCATTAGAGAAAACAATTGGATTTACACGCATTGATCAGCCCGAAACCTTTTTTAGTAAAAGAGCTATTGAAAAAATGGGGCTCTTAAATCCTAATTTACATTATGTAATGGATAGAGAGTGGTGGATTCGATATCTATTGATTTTTGGATTAAGTAATATAAAAAAAACCGACGATATACTGGTAAATTTCAGAATTCACGAGCATTCTAAAACCAGTAATTTTCAGGACGCATTTCAGAAGGAAAACTGGAATGTTTATTATACACTTGCAAAAAATGGTAATTTAGAAGAATCGGATATATTTAAAGGGCAATTTGATGTCGAAATGGTTCAGGATTTAAAATACCCTTTTGAAATAGATAATGAAATTATGAAAAAATCAATTCATTATTTTTGGTTGTTGCAAGCAAAACTATTTTATGCTCAAAATAAATATGAAATGGCAAACCGTTTTCTTCAAATTATTCAGCCTGACTTATTGATTGCTGCGGACAAGAAAGAATGGCAAAAAATTAAGACACGTATCCGATTTTTACCCGTTTTTTTAAAAAAAAGATTAAATAAAATCTGATATGATAAGCATTATAATGCCAACATATAACCGATTTGAAATTGCTCGGGAATCTATTGAGAAAATTATTTCTTTATCAACTGAAATACCCTTTGAATTAATTGTGGTGAATGATGGTGACGGATTACCATTTACAATAAATCATGCAACATTATCTTTATGGCAAAATCCGAAAAAAGGAGCCAGTGCGGCTCGAAATTTTGGAGCTTCAAAAGCTAAATACGATATTTTATTTTTTATTGATGATGATATGTGGATTACGGCTGAAAGCTTAATGGCAATTGACAGTTTGAACCAGTCTGGTTTCTTTAAATCAAATTGTATGGTATTAAACTGGAAATATCCGGATGTATTAATAGAACAAATGAACCAACAAAAAATTGGCCGATATTTGTTGCATGCTAACTACCAGACGCTGGAAGGAAGGCTTAAACGAACCATAAATATAAATGAGCCTCTGATGCGCATTAAATCAATCGGAAGCGGTTCGTTTGCAATGAACAAATTTTTGTTTCAATCTGTTGGAGAATATGATGAAACTATAGTATTTCAAGGAGAAGATATCGATTTATCTTTAAAATTAAACAGACAAAAAATCGATGCTTTTTTATATACGAAAATAACCTGTTTTCACAATCAAAAAGACCGATTAGATATTGATGGATTATTAGACAGAGACAAACGTGGATTTGAATCACAATTCAAAATCATGAAAATAAAAAAGGAAATACATAAAGTTCATCCTTATAAAAAAATCCTTTTTAATAGTTTGATTCCCTTTTTTCCTCTCTTAAAATTTATATTTACTGCGCTGCCAAATACCAAATTAATTGACACAATAAGCTTTAGGTTAATTGGCATACTGTCCTCAATAACATATTTTAAAGCACTAAGAAATGCCTGAGAAAAAAATAAAAATCACATATATTTTATTTGAACTTAATAAGGCACTAGCTTTTGAATGGATTGCTGAGCATATAGATCATCAAAAATTTGAGCTTTCTTTTATTTCTATTTTTGTAAATGAAAATTCATTTTTTGAAAAATTCTGTTTAGAAAGAAAAATAGAATTCCACCGTGTTGAATATTTCTCAAAAAGAAGCATTCCTTCTGCCACTTTCCAAACATATAGAATTTTAAAAAAAATAAACCCAGATGCCGTTCAC
The DNA here is from genome assembly GCA_031414515.1 of Sphingobacteriales bacterium. GTDB lineage: Bacteria > Bacteroidota > Bacteroidia > Chitinophagales > JADIYW01 > JADJSS01. The sequence goes on from JANNVS010000237.1 coordinate 22,981, forward strand.
TGTCATATTTTTGAAGCCAATATTATCGGTTTAACAGCAGCATTTTTTGCTGGTATAAAAAAAAGAATTTTTACACGACATCATTCATCATATCATCACGCCACCGCAACAAATGGAATAAAATACGACAAGTATTGCAATAAAATAGCAACACATATTATTGCCATTAGTAATAATGTAAAAGATATTCTAGTAACTATCGAAGAGGTTCCTGAAAATAAAATCACACTAATTCATCATGGTTTTGATTTGCCATTATTTTATACCATCTCACCAGAACGATTATCTGTGGTAGAAAAAAAATATAATCCAACTCAAAAACACCCTGTTATAGGTTTGGTTTCAAGATATACAAAATGGAAGGGCTTGAATTATGCAATTGATGCATTTAAAAAAATCTTACAAAAATATCCAAATGCATTACTTGTTTTAGCGAATGCAAAAGGACAAGATTTGGATGCCATTAAAACTCAATTGAGCGAATTACCATCAGACTCTTTTATAGAAATTGTTTTTGAAGAAGACAACGGCGCATTATTTAAATTATTTGATGTCTTTATTCATGTTCCAATTGATGCTGAAAGTGAGGCATTTGGGCAGACCTACATCGAAGCATTGGCGGTTGGTGTTCCTAGTATTTTCACACTTTCAGGAGTTGCATGCGAATTTATTATAGATAAAAGAAACGCACTAGTTGTTGATTATCAAAATTCGGAACAAATTTTTCTTGCTGCAAACAACATATTAACAGACAAAGCACTAAATTATAATTTATTCATCAATGGCAGAAAGGATATAGAAAAATATTTTTCACTACCTTTGTTTATACAAAAATTAGAACAAATTTATTCGTTATAAAATGGAGAACCCAATTTTTTTCTCAATAGTCATTCCTGCTTATAATCGAGCTCATATGATTATTAAAACGCTGGAATCTGCTTTTTTACAAACATATCCTCATTACGAAGTTATTTTGGTGGATGATGGAAGCACAGATAATACAGAAGAAATTATCAAAGACATAAAAAATCCTAATTTTAGATATTATAAAAAGAAAAATGAAGAACGTGCAGTAGCACGCAACACGGGTTTTACTATTGCCAAAGGCAATTATGTCACACTGTTAGATTCAGATGATTATCTTTATCCAAATCATTTGGAAGAAGCAAACAAATACATCGCTGCTAACAATTCTCCAGAAGTTATTCGTTTTAATTATGATGTAGTAGATACCGAAAAAAATGTATTGCAGGTAGATAAAATGCCACCCTTGATTAATAATAAAATGGTGCATGGCAATTTTATGGGTTGCAGTGGTATCATTTTACGTCGCGATATAGCAATAAAATATGCTTTCAATGGCGACAGAGAATTATCTGGTTCTGAAGATTATGAATTATGGTTACGCATTGCATCAAGATTTAAAATACATACGCCAAATATTGTTACCTGTTCATTGCATTCTCACGATGAACGTAGTGTCATTTTTGATATTGAAGAAAAGTCTTTAGTGAAAAGAATTGAATTACTCATTAAATATGCATTTGAAGACAAAGTCGTGCAAAAAATTTATGGCGTTAAAAAAAACGTATTCATTTCACATTGTTTATTATATGTTTCGTTACATTTGGCTATTGCAAAAATTAATAAATCGTCTATTAAATATTTGTACAAGGCGATATGTATGAATCCTTTGGTTTTTTTTGACAAACGATTTTTGGGAATTGTAAAAACGCTAATTAAAAGAAATACTTTGTCTTCTTTTAGTTAAGCAAAAAAAAATTGTAGAATTTTTTTATATAAATTATAAAATTACACAATATTCATGTGCGGAATTGCAGGCTATATTTCTTTAAAAAAGACACTTAATAAACAAGATTTTATTAAAGCAACGGATAAGATGAATCATCGTGGACCAGATGCAGACGGCTTTTTTGAAAATGACAATCAAACCGTTTTTTTGGGACACAAAAGATTAAGTATTATTGATTTATCTGCTGCATCCAATCAGCCGTTTTTTTCTAATTGCGGAAGATATGTTATGGTATATAACGGTGAAGTTTATAATTATCAGGAAATAAAAAAACAACTTCAGTTAGTAACAAAAACAAGTAGTGATACTGAGATTATTTTAGAAGCATTTGTAAAAATTGGAGTAAAATCATTTGAATTACTAAATGGGATGTTTGCATTTGCAATCTATGACATTCTAGAGAGAAAAATAATCTTATGCAGAGACAGGATTGGAATTAAACCACTGTTTTATTATTTTGATGGCGAGCAATTTGCATTCGCTTCTGAATTGAAATCTATAAGTGCATTACCAACTATTAAAAAAGAAATAAACTATGGTGTAATTCCTGACTTTTTGCATGTTGGATTTGTTCCGGAACCGTATACAATCTTTACTCAAATCTATAAATTTAAATCCGCACATTATTCCATCTTTTCAATCGATGATTTATCAAAACCCAATTTCAAACCAACGCTGGTTGAGTTTTGGAACTTACAAAATAGTTTTGAATCAACACCAAAGACGGATTTCATTTCAACTAAGAAAGAATTAAAAAACTTATTGATTGATTCTGTAGAAAAGCAATTGGTCAGCGATGTACCGGTTGGCAGTTTTTTAAGTGGTGGTATCGATTCAAGTTTAGTTACTGCTATTGCGTCTAAAATAAAAAAGGATAAAATAAAAACATTCAGCATCGGTTATAACAGTAAAAAATATGATGAATCCGAATATGCGCTTAGAGTTGCTAAACACCTAGGAACGGAACATTATGCATTTAAATTAACTGAAGATGAAGTAGAAGAAATACTGCCAGCTATTATTTCTCAATATGATGAGCCATTCGCAGATTCTTCTGCATATCCTACAATGATTGTCTCAAAATTAGCTCGAAACGAGGTAACTGTGACACTTTCTGGTGATGGTGCTGATGAATTATTCTTAGGTTATGGTATGTATAAATGGGCTACTCGATTAGACAACCCGTTTATTAAAGCATTAAAAAAACCACTGAATATTGCTACTAAATATTCAAACGATACCATAAAAAGAGGTGGTTTGTTGTTGGATTATGTTTCACAAAAAAATATAAGAAGTCATATATTTTCTCAGGAACAATATCTACATTCAGAGAAGGATTTAAATCATCTATTACTTGAAGAGAAAGTTTCTTTCCAACATCTAAACCCAATAAACGAAGTAACTGTTCGAAACTTATCTGCAAAAGAATTACAATCATATTGGGATATCAATCATTACTTAAAAGATGACTTATTGGTAAAGGTTGACAGAGCTAGTATGAAATATTCATTGGAAAGCAGAGTGCCATATCTCGATCACCGTGTGGTAGAATTTGCTCTAAATATCCATCCTGATTTACGATACCATAACGGAATCTCAAAATATATTTTAAAAGAAATTTTGTATGATTACTTGCCAAAAGAAATTTTTAATCGTCCAAAATGGGGATTTTCATTGCCTCTTGTTGATTGGCTAAAGGGTAGATTTAGCTATTTGATTGATAGGTATTTAAATAGTACGATTATAAATGAATATGATATCTTGACAAATCACTATGTTCAAGATTTAAAGGATCGTTTTTATGCTGGTGAGGAATATTTATATGCACGAATTTGGACTATCATTATTGTTCATTGGTGGTTAGAAGAAAATAAATAAATGTCGGTTAATTGTTTATATATTTCTTATGATGGAATGACAGATCCTCTCGGACAATCTCAAGTAATTCCATATTTAATTGGGTTAACTAAAAAAGGGTATTCATTTATATTGATTAGCTGTGAAAAAAAGGAACCTTTTGCACAACATAAAAATAAGATTCAAACTATTCTGGATGCAAATAACATTAGATGGTATCCTATTTATTATACCAAAAAACCAGCTGTTTTTTCTACAATCTATGACATTTATAGAATTAAGAGATTGGCGTTGAAGCTGCATCAAAAAAATAATTTTTCTATTGTGCATTGCAGAAGCTATATCGCGGCATTAGTTGGCTTGCATTTAAAGAAGAAATTTAACTTGAAATTTATTTTTGATATGCGCGGATTTTGGGCTGATGAGCGTATTGATGGCAAGCTTTGGAACTTAGAAAACCCTATTTACAAAACAGTTTATAATTATTTTAAAAGAAAAGAAATCCAATTCTTAGAAAATGCAGACTATACTATTAGTTTAACACAGAATGCAAAAAACGAAATCTTATCTTGGAATGGCATAAATAAGAATTTGATAAAAATAGAAGTAATTCCTTGTTGTACTGATTTACATTTATTCAATAAGGGAAATATTCAGCCAGAAAAAATCAAGATAATTAGAAATGAATTAAAAATAAAAAAAGACGATTTTGTTTTATTGTATCTGGGTTCAATAGGCACTTGGTATATGTTAGATGAAATGATGGAGTTTTTTAGTGTCTTAAGAAACAAATATTCATTCGCTAAGTTCTTTTTTGTAACCAAGGATGAACAAGAGCGTATTTTACAGACCGCTGAAAAATTTGGTGTAAGGAATTCAATCATTATCCATCCTGGTGAAAGAGATGAAATACCATACTTTATTACGCTCTCAAACTATTCTATATTTTTTATTACACCTTCTTATTCTAAGAAAGCATCTTCACCTACAAAACAAGGTGAAATTATGGCGATGGGAATTCCAATTATTTGTAATACGAATGTTGGAGATACCGATAGGATAGTAGATGAGTTCAAAAGTGGAATTTTAGTTAACTCGTTTTCAATTGCTTCCTATAAAAACACCGTAGAAAAAATATCAGTGGTTTTTGATGAACAACAGATTATAAATGGCGCTAAAACATACTTCTCATTAGAAGGTGGTGTTAAAAAATATGCCTCAGTATATAGGTCAGTTTTAATTTAATTATCAAATACTAGTCTTTTAGGATGTAAAACCTTAAATTTTTCTTTTACTGTCTCAAAATGACAGTCTAATCCATAGCGCTGTTTTAATACTTTTATATATGTTTCCTGAAATATTTCAGAATCTGTTAAAAACAAAACATCCTTTTTGTTTTTTAAATCACTTGTAAGATTTTTTATTTTCTGAATATTTAATACATTCTCATAATCTGGTGTACAAGCATACCAACCATAGAGAATTAAATTATGTAATGGGAAATTCGTATCCGCTGTTTGCCAAGCATTCATATACTTTAGAGGGAATCCATCTAACCCAATAAATAGACTATTGGGATTTTTATTGATTTCAGAAATAGATTCGTTGAATATTTTATGGTTCTCTTTGTGAATAGCAAATAATTTTGTAGTACAATAAAACTTATACAAACTTAAAATCAATAACAAAAGAAATACACTTGTTTTAACTTTGTTTGTAGTTTCACTTTTATAAAAATTAAAAATGTTTAGTAATATAAGATAGGTAATTATTGGGAAAATAACTCTATGTGGAAGTCGATATGTAATGCCTAAATAAATTAGTAAAAAGATAAAAACAAGTGCATTTAATATAAGTTCTTGATAAGCGTTTTTAACGAACAGCAAGATTATAATTATTGTTAGTGCATAAATTAAAAATAGATATCGTTCGTCTATTATAATTTTTTGTAACTCAATTCTGACTTCCTTTATATTTCTGTATGATTTTAATTTATAGGCAAGCAGTTCTATTTTATTGTCAGATAAATAGGCGTCATCTCCTGCAAACCAAAATTGAATTAATCTAATATCCTCTACAGTAAATTTATTTAAATGAAGCGCACTTTTATTTATTTTTATAGGATTTGCAGCAATGATATCTAGTGCTTTAAATTTATTGTACGTATGCTGTTTTTTATATTCATCGTTGTTATTATTTATATAAGTGCTCACTATATAAACAAAGCAAATAAATGGAAAAAAAATGCTCCTTAATGTTTTTTCTTTGGGTTTTAACAGGAAAAACGGTATGCTAAATAAAATAAGAATGAAGAAAGATTCTTTTCTAATTAGTATAGAAAGTGTTATGAAAAAAAAGATACTACATATCTTATTAGCGTGTTGTGTTTTTAATTGAAAAGAAAACAATGCAGTAAAACAACAAAACAATGCAACCGTAGTAAATTGAACTTTAACGATACTTAAAGAAAAAAAACCGAAGAAAATAATAAAAAAGATAAGTCCAGAAAATATGCTGGTGTGCTTTTTGCTATTTAAGAATACAAAATAAATGCCCAAAAAACTCAATAGCTGTGCTGTCTGTAAATATAGCGTATACCAATTAATTTTTTTTGAAAACAGGAACAAACCACTTAACAATTTTCCTATTACTATATTTGTGTGTATAATATTTGGTGAAGAGACACCTGATAATATCCCAGCGCTAATTGCATACATGCATTGGTCATCGTTATTATCAAATGAAATGGGAAATAAAATCCATAAAAGAAGTATGGCAATACTGCCAAATAACATCAGAAAATATTTATATTTATACATGAATGGTAATGACTATGTAAACATAAAGATAAAAATAAATGATTAAGTGGTTTACACATGAAGATCAAAATCAGTTTCTATTTCTAAACGATTTATTACTTGCTCCAATATTTCTATTTATTACATTCTTTGTAGCTAAATCATATATTTTAAATAAAAAAAATCCTGTTTATAAAAAATATTTTATTGCTGCTCTTTTTTTGCGTTTTCTTTGTGCAATCTTATTGGCATTAATGTTTCAGTATTATTACAAAGGTGGCGATACTCAAACTTACTTTATTTATGTACAGCGTATCAGATCTGTTCTTTATGAAAACAGTTCATTGTTTAAAGATTTTATTATTGCCGCTCCAAATGATCCTTTCCTTATAACAAAGTATTTTGGAGTTGGTGGTGGTTTTTTTGCAAATGAAAGTTCTAATCTAATAATACGTATCGCATTATTACTGAGTTATCCATTAGGTAATTCTTATCTTTTAGTTTCATTTGCTTTCAGTATCTTTTGTTTTTATGGTTGTTGGAAAATATTTATTTTATTTTCAAACTTATACCCACATCTGGAGAAAGAATTTGCATTATCCTGTTTGTTTTTGCCATCAGTTTGTTTTTGGGGCACAGGAATACTGAAAGACCCAATTTGCTTAGGAGCATTAGGAGCCCTAACTTATCATATCTATAAATTAGTATTTGAACAAAGTAAGGTAATACGTAGGATTATAATAATACTATTTTGTTTTTGGTTATTAAAGGTAATTAAGGTATACATCATACTTGCATTTATGCCAGCATATTCCTTTTGGATTATTTTCCGTTATAAAGAAAAGATACACAGTCATTTTATTAAATCTCTTATAAGTCCTTTTTTGTTATTGTTATCATTGGCTGTATGTATACTTGTTTTTATTAAAATCTCACAGTATTCTCAGAGATATTCGTTTGAAAACTTATCACGTACTGTAAAAGACACCCAAAACTGGTTATACTATTCTTCACAAAAACAAGGTGGGTCTGGTTACACATTGGGTGAAATTGATTACACACCATTAGGATTATTAAAAGTATTTCCGAAAGCAGTTAATGTTGCTTTATTTAGGCCTTATCTCTGGGAGGCGAAGAAGCTTATATTAATACCTGCTGCGTTAGAAGGATTAATTTCATTGTTTTTTACAATTCTATTATTATATAAAGCGGGTTTCATCCGTTTCGCCAAATTGATTATTAACAACCCAGAGGTGCAATTTTGTTTAATCTTCTCAATTATGTTCGCTTTTTCTGTTGGATTAACGAGTTATAACTTTGGAGCATTAGTACGTTATAAAATTCCATTAATGCCGTTTTATTATATTGCTCTTTTTATTTTGTCAGACAAACAGAAGATAAATCCTATTTCTAAGAAAAAATCACTATCAACAAAAAAGTTGTTTATTGAATAATCTCTTTTTTATTCCAATAGTATGCCAATGAAATCCCTGCAATTATATGCCAAATTCCCCACCATGCAGCAATTAGAGCCATGCCACCATTTCCTTTAAAAAATGCCATAACCAATATCAAACCTAAGCCTGAGTTGTGAATTCCTGTTTCAATAGAAATGCTCCTGCAATGTGTTTCTGGTAATTTAAATAATTTTGGAAAAAGATAGCCGATTAAAAAAGCAATAGTATTTTGTAAAAAAACTATCCAGAAAATTTGTGGTAAGTTTTCTATAAATACTTCTCTGTTGCTGAAAAAAGCACCGATTAAAAATGCTATAAAAAAAAGCAATGCTGCTGCTTTTACAGGTTTATTTATTTTTTGAATAAAATCTGGAAAATAGTATTTCAATGAAATACCAATAAACAATGGCAATAACAACAATAGTGCTATTGAACCTAATAAATATGTAAATGAAATGTGTATTTCCTGCAATATCACATTTGCTGGTTCGTAATGTGAAGCATAAAAATAAAAATTAAACGGTGTGGTAAAACTCGCACACAAGGTTGAAATTGCTGTAATCGTAAGTGATAATGGAACAAACCCTTTTGCTAAATAAGATACGTAGGTCGACATATTTCCACACGGACAAGCTGCCACCATAATCATACCCATTGCAATAGATGCAGTTGGTTTTAACCACAATACTAAAATAAACGTTAGAAAGGGCAATAAAATTATTTGTGAAACACAACCAATAATAACGGATTTTGGACTGGAATACAGCGTTTTAAAATCTTCTTTCTTGATATCAATAGCTAATGAAAACAAGATGAATGCTAGACATAGTTTTAATACAAGCAAGCTGCCGCTGTTAGCATTTATTTGTACGCTGTCTAATGAATTCATCATTGTATTTTATTTATGAAGTCCAGCAAACCATAACTTCTCTTGATCCAAAATAAGGCAATCTGCCATGCGAAGTAGAAAAATTATCTATACAAAGAATATCTCCTTTTTTCCAAGATTGAATCTTTATATTTCTCCAAATAACATCTAAAATATGTTCTACATAATCATCTGGAATAGGCGAGTCATCGCCAAACGAAACATGCATGCTTTGATCGTTTGGATTGATGCTTACTTTCTTATACCAAGTCATAACTTCTAACATCATGCTAGTTTTAAAGGTTTCCCACCTTTTTTGTCGTTTGTGAATTTTATGATATTCAATTGCCGCTGCGCTTATATGATAAACTTGTGTATGATTAAACCAAACCTTTTCATCGGTTTTAGGATGTGTTTTAAAGCCAGTATTCTTATTAATCATACGCAATCCGTCATCTTTTTTCCATTCACAGATGATATCATGGTCTGCACATTTTTTCTCAATCAGTGTTTTGTCTTCTGTCAAAAATAATTCATTCCATTTCTTTAATTCAAAAGAATCTTTCTTATTATTTCGTGGAGAAGAATAGTTTCTAATATGCTTTACACCTTTTTTCTCAAATTCTGCCCTGATTTTTGGGTCTAATTCCTGATATACTTTTCTAAAATCGCAAATTGGTGTTTCTCCACCATATTCTGGTTCTGCATTGCAATAAAAAAACAGTCGCCTTGGAGCTGAAGGCAAAAAGCTCATTTCACAATGTTGCATAATTGGATAATGCGCTGCCAGCTCACTAGCAGAAAATACAAATTCTGTTTTCTTGTCACGAGGCGAGGTGCCCATATAATCATTCTTTAAATCACTATCAATTGATTTTGCTACATCTTCAAAGTCTTTTGGTGTATTTATTTCAAATCCGCTAAACAAAATTGCACCTGATTCTGTTAGTTTTTCTTCTAAGGATGTCAAATTAGCTTCAATCCAGGTTATTAATTCTTCTTTACCAGTGTGGTCTTTCTCTGGAGAAATAATCAAAGGCAATTTTTCATTTTCTGAAAAATAATTTATGTTCATTATCTTGTACGTTAAATCGTGTTTTTAAATTTACAATTTTCTATTTTATTTTACTAATTTCTGTAATTGAATTTTAATGATAAAATTTCAAAGAAAAAATATTGAAACAGAAAGACTGTTATTGCAACCTTACGCAATTAAATATTATAAAGAAGTTTTTTATTTAATTCAGAAAAATAAATTAAGACTTTCCAATAGCTTTCCAATCCTATTACGTGCTACAGAGAACATTGAAGCAACTAAAGATTTTGTGCAGCAAAAAATATTCGATTGGAATAAGAACAAGGCCTATGGCTTTATGATCTTTGATAAGGCAACTCTACAATTAATTGGACATTTTAACCTGAAAGATATTAATTGGAAAATTGCAGAATGTGAGCTGGCTTATTTTATTGATGAAAATTTTGAAAGAACAGGATTGATTACAGAAGCCATGAATCGTTTGTTAAAAGATTGTTTCATTGATATAAAATTTAATCGTGTTTTTGTACGTGTTGTAACTACTAATATTGCTAGTCAAAAAGTAGTAGGAAAATCTGGATTAAAATATGAAGGAGCTTTTTATCAGGATTATACAACCTATGATAATCAGACAGTAGATACTTATCGTTATGGTATTTCAAAAGAAGAATTTGGTAGGGTTGCTTTATAAGATTATTACTTACACTTCTGGTAGCGATGACAATCTACTATATGATCATTCACCAAGCCTGTGGCCTGCATATGAGCATACAAAGTAGTAGAACCTAAAAACTGAAAGCCTCTTTTCTTCATATCTATTGCCAACGCATCAGATTCTGCTGAAGTCGAAGGGATTTCTTTCATCATTTTCCATTGGTTCTTTTTAGGCTTTCCTCCAACAAAACTCCATATATATTTAGAAAAACTACCAAACTCTTTTTGTACTTCAATAAATCGTTTTGCATTGTTTACCGCTGCTGTAATTTTTGCTCTATTGCGAATGATACTTGCATCTAAAATCAGTTTTTCTATTTTTTCTTGATCAAACTTTGCCACTTTCTTATAATCAAAATTAGAAAATGCCTTTCTATAGCTTTCTCTGCGTTGTAAAATTGTCCACCAGCTTAAACCTGCTTGTGCGCTTTCTAATACTAGAAATTCAAATTGTTTTTGATCATCATATAGAGGAAAACCCCATTCTAAATCGTGGTATTGTTCATACAGTGGTTTACCGACACACCATGCACATCGAATCTTTTCTTTTGCTTTTGCCATAGGATAAAATTATAAAATTATTTGCTCATTTTTGTAGTGTGAAGTCAATTTCTAGCATACAAAATCCTCTAATAAAGAAAATCTTGTTATTACAAGAAAAATCTCGTGAGCGAAAAGACGCCAATTTATTTGTTATTGATGGCTGGAAAGAAACACTGCTGGCTATTGCTAATGGTTTTGAAATAGACACTATCTTTTTTCGCAAAGGGTTTGGGTTAAACTTTGATGAATTGAGCTTAGAAAATATAATTGAAATTTCTGAAGCGGTTTTTGACAGGATTTCGTACCGTGGCAATACCAGCAAAGTTGTAGCTATTGCGAAAACAAAACAAACTTCTTTATCTGATTTAAAAATATCCAATAATCCAATGATATTAGTATTAGATGGAATTGAAAAACCTGGAAATGTGGGTGCTATTTTACGCACAGCAGATGCAACTGGAATTGATGCTGTGATTTGTTGTGATCCGCAGACTGATATATACAATCCTAATGTAATTCGATCTTCGGTAGGCTGTGTATTTACTAAACAGATTATTGTTTGCAGCAAAGAAGACTGTTTACTCTTCTTAAAAAAAAATACTATTTCCATTTACACGACTTCGTTAAAAGCTGCCAAAAATTATTTAGAACTAGATTACAAGAATCCATCTGCATTTATTTTTGGCACTGAAGCAGAAGGTGTAAATGATTTCTGGGAAAAGAATTCAATCGCCAATATTATCATTCCAATGCATGGACAAAATGACTCACTAAATGTGTCGAATGCTGTTGCAGTGGTTTTGTTTGAAGTGCTCAGGCAAAGGAATTAAAGTCTTACCTTTTCTTCAAAGAACTTCCATACAAGTTCATCAGGTACCGGTGCTATAATTTCAATTTTCTCATCCCTTACAGGATGAATAAACTTAATTGTTCTCGCATGCAAATGAATGCTTCTTGTATTTTCATTCGGTCGCTTATAACCATATTTAATATCACCTTTTATTGGAGAACCAATTTTTGCAAGTTGTGCTCTAATTTGATGAAATCGTCCAGTTTCCAATTGAATTTCTAATAATTGATAATTATCGGAACTTGTCAATAATTTATAATGCAACACACATTTTTTAGAATGCGCCACTTCTTTATCATACAACTTTGCCTTGCGCGTTTTCGAATCTTTGATATGATAGTGAATCAAAGTGCCTTCGTCGGCCTTTGGTTTATTCTTGACAATGCACCAATATGTTTTTTGAATATCTTTTGTTTTAAAAAGTTCATTTAATCTAGTTAAACTTTTGCTGGTTCTTGCAAATAATACAATGCCACTCACTGGTCTGTCAATACGATGTACAACACCTAAAAATACTTCTCCTGTTTTTTTATATTTTTCTTTAATATAGTCTTTTACAAAATCTGACAAGGGCTTGTCACCAGATTCATCACTTTGTACAATATCTCCACTGCGTTTGTTCACCGCAATAATATGATTGTCTTCATACAAAATTTCTATCATAACAACTTTGTAAAGTTTAATAATTTACCAAAGTTAGTGTAAATTCGTAAAATGTATCGATCGCCTGTTATTATCCTTGGTATGCACCGTAGTGGTACTACAATGATTGCCAAAATGCTGGAAAATTTGGGATTGTTTGTCGGAACCGAAAAAGAAATCAATAACGAAGCTCTTTTCTTTTGGAAAATTAATAATTGGATTTTTGATTTGCATACTGCAACATCTGAAAAACCTTATAATTTATGCTACAAAAATCCAGCATGCGAAAAAATAATTTTAGAATCTTTAGAACATTTTATTCAGTCTAATAAGCGCAAAGAATATCTTGGAAAACATGCGTCTGCGTTTAAAAATATAAAAGAAATAGATTTTCCTTATGGATGGAAAGATCCAAAAAACACATTCACTATCGATTTTTGGTCATCTATTTTCCCGAATCCAAAAATAATCCATGTTTACAGAAACCCTATAGATTCCATATCAAGTTATATTGAACGCGACTTAGAATTGAAAAATAAATTTGAATGGAATTGGAAGAAAAAACTGAAACGTGATTTTTTAATCAGTAAAAATTTTCATCAAAATTTTAGATTATATAATATACAAGAAGGTTATAATTTGTGGGAAGAATATGTAAGCAAAGCATTGTCTTTGAAAGATACATTTCCAAATTATCTTGAAATTAAATACGAAGATTTTTTAGAAAAGCCTTTTGAAAACCTACAGAAATTAGCTGTGTTTTCTGGTTTAGAAGTAACAGAACAGCAACTACAAAATGAAATCTCAACCATTAAAAGAGAACGTGCATTTTCATTTTTAAACAACAAAAATTATGTTGCAATTTATCAGGAATTAAAATTAAAACCATTGATGCAACAATTAGGTTACGATAATTTATAATGTCAATTTCTGTTCAAATATTATTAGCAACCTATAACGGTGAACGTTTCCTTCGAGAACAACTTGACAGTTTGGTGAATCAAACCTTTCAGGATTTTACTATCTTAATTAGAGATGATGGCTCAACAGATGATACGTTGAAAATTATTAAAGAATATCAACAGAAAAATCTGTTAAAAATTAAGTTATTAATAGATGAAAAAAGAAATGTAGGTGCTGCTCAAAACTTTGGTATCTTATTAGAAAACTCTACGGCAGATTATATGTTTTTTTGTGACCAAGATGATGTTTGGTTGAATGAGAAAATGGAACTTTCACTTACAAAAATGTTGGAGGTCGAAAATATGAAAACTATAATGCCGTGTTTGATTTTTTCAAATATGATGGCTATTGATGAATTAGGAAATGTTACGAATAATTCCGTTTGGAAACAGTTAAAATTACATCCTGAATATTTTACATTAAACCGATTATTGATTCAGAATATACCACATGGATGCACAATGCTTGTAAATAAAGCACTTCGCAATATTGCATGTCCAATTCCGACAACTGCAATATTGCATGATCATTGGGTGGCTCTACTTTCTGTTGCCTGTGGAAATTGGAGTTTTATTTCAGACCCTTTAATTCTGCTTAGAAATCATACTGAAAATGTAACACGAAAAAAAAGCTCCTTGACAGATAAATTAAATCGTTTTACTATTAATTTTTTATCGAAAAAGGAATATGAGTATTTTATCAAAATTCGTGTAGATCAAGCGAGAGCATTACTTAACCGAATTAATGCCTTTGCAACTCATGAGCAACGCGAGTTACTAAAAAATTTTCTACTCTTAGAAAATAAAAGTGGATTCAAGCGTAAAAAAATTCTTTTGCAAAATAATTTCTTTCGTACCACCCTTTGGCATACCCTAAAAATGATTTTAAGAGCTTAAAATCTGTAAATTATTAGACAATTTTTAGTTTGCTCTTTTTTTAACTATTTTTGAAAACAATTTAACGTAACTATCTTTGAAAAACATACTAATTACAGGCGGCGCAGGTTTCATTGGTTCTAATCTTTCTTTGCAATTATTAGAGAAAGGATACAACATTACGGTATTAGATTCATTACATCCACAAATTCATGGTGTAAATCCAAAACAAACATCTCCATTATATCAATCAATTAAGGATAAGGTGAATTTTATAATAGGTGATGTAACCAACAAGTCTGACTGGCATAAGGCCTTGGAAAAACAACATATTATTATTCATTTTGCTGCAGAAACTGGTACAGGACAAAGTATGTATGAAATTGAACGGTACACAACGGTGAATGTTAGCGGTACTTCAATTTTATTAGATTATATGACGAATTCAAAACATCATATTGAAAAAATAATTATTGCAAGTTCGAGAGCCATTTATGGTGAAGGAAAATATATCGACAAAAATACCAATCAATATTTTTATCCAAATAACAGAAATGAAACTGATTTACAAAACGGCATTTTTGAACTCCGAAACCCAATAAATGAAACCAAATTTTTAGATGCTTGTGCAACAGATGAACAAAGTAACATTCACCCAAACTCTGTTTATGGTTTGACGAAATATTATCAGGAACAAGCATTGATGATTTGTTGCAAATCGTTGAATATTCCGTGCGTAGCTTTTCGCTATCAAAATGTTTACGGACCAGGTCAATCGCTTACCAATCCATACACTGGAATTTTATCTATTTTTTCTTCTCGTATTATTCAAGGAAAAACAATAAATATTTTTGAAGATGGACAAGAAAGCCGAGATTTTGTATTTATTGAAGATGCTGTAAACGCAACGATTTTAGGAATAGAAAAGAATGAAGCTGATTTTTGTTCGTTTAATGTTGGCACCGGAAAAGCAACAACAGTCTTAGGCGTAGCACAGGTTTTAATGAAAAATTATGGTAAAGAAATTCCGTTAGAAATTAGCGGACAATATCGCAAAGGTGACATTCGACATAATTTTGCAGATATTTCTTTGATAAAAAAAGAACTTGGTTTTGAAGCTAAAACTAATTTTGAAAATGGAATTCTACAGTTTTGCAATTGGGTAAATCAACAATCTTTAACAGAAGACAAATACGAGCAATCCTTGGAGGAAATGAAAGGCAAGGGCTTGTTAAATTAGATATGAAAAAAATAGGTATCGTTACTATTACGTACAATAGTTCAAGTTTTATTGAGTGTTTTATCAAATGTGTTTTATCGCAAACGCATTCAAATTTTATTCTATATATTATTGATAATGCATCTCAAGACAACACTCTTGAGATGCTTAAAAAGTATACAGATGAAAGAATTTACATAATTAATAACAAAACAAACATTGGAGTTGCGGCTGGTAATAATCAAGGAATCAAAAAAGCGCTGGATGATAATTGCGATGAATTATTGCTGCTAAATAATGATGTGGATTTTGAATGTACTTTGTTAGAAAAACTAACCCGTCAATTAACCGATTTAAATTGCAGCTTAATTGCACCAAAAATGAAGTATTTTCCCGAAACAAATTTAATCTGGTGGGCTGGTACTAAATTTAACATGCTTGACGGCTGTATGACAAATCACATTGGTATTCAACATGAAGATAATGGACAATATGACTTAATTGAAAAGATGGATTATGCGCCTACCTGTTGTGTCCTTTTAAAAAAAGAAGTCATAAAAGATATAGGCTGGATGGACGAAAAATACTTTGTCTATTATGATGATACAGATTTTTTCTATCGAATTTATAAACAGAGAAAACATCAATTATATTATTATCCTTTCATAGATTTTTATCATAAAGTTGGTGGCTTGTCTAATATGAAAGAAGGTAATGCAAAGAAATTTAAATTTAATCGTTTTTATATTCATTTGATTACCAGAAATCATGTTTATTATTTAAAAAAACAACATACACTTTCTGGTTGGCTTAATATTTTTTATTTCTACTTTCGTATGAATTTGCGTTTTATGTTCAGTGGAAAATATAATCGTGATTTCAAAACCTTTTTCTTGTTACAGAAATCTTTCTTTGAAGGTTTGGTTATGTAATTTTTAAACAACTGAAGGAACTTAAGAAACTAAAGCAATACAAAAAGAAGGTATTTTGTAGGTAAAGGATCCTTAAGTTTTCTTATTTTAGTTAATTCTTTTCTTTTAAATAGATTTCTTCAGCTCCTAAAGCTTCTTATGTGGTTAATAATATTTCTCTTGGCTTAAATCAATTCACTTCTTAAAAAAATGCTAAAAAAATCCATTTTAACAAGCTTTTAAGCATTTTCTTATACCAAAAAGTAAGTATCAGGTGTTTTCGAGTTAAATTTATATCATAAAGTACAACTATAGCCAAACTCTACAACACGTAAACGATTTTAATATTTATTAGTATGAAGAAAAAAACTATCTTTTTGATAGCGTTGGTTGTATTTTTTCCATTAAATAACCTACCATCTTATGCAAGTGATGTTGTAATGAATGCTGAAGCAAAAATTCCTGCATCCTATTTATTTGATTTAGATAATGCCGAAACGGAAGTCAATACATTGAGTAATTATTTAGATTGTTTTTCCGTAATTCCTGAAGATGTCATGAAATATGCGCTTTCTGGTTATGCGCAACTCAACAATGAAGGCAAAATCAACAAAAAAGATATCATTACAATTCTTGATTTCAGTAAACCGTCTACAGAAGAGCGTTTGTTTGTGATCAATTTAGTGACTAAAAAAGTAATTGCAAAAAGCTTGTGCGCACACGGCAGAAACAGTGGTGAAATTTGGGCTGAAAAATTTTCTAATAATTCAGAATCCTATCAAAGCAGTTTAGGTTTTTATGTGGCAAGCGAAACGTATGATGGAAAAAATGGTTTTTCTTTAAAATTAGATGGACAAGAAGCTGGTATCAACGATAAAGCGCGCGATCGTGGTGTAGTTATTCACGGTGCAGATTACGTAAGTACAAATTTTATTGCCAACAACGGAAAATTAGGCAGAAGCCAAGGCTGTCCTGCGTTGCCATTAGAAAAAAATGCAAAAATAATTAGTTTAATAAAAGGCGGTTCTTGCTTTTTTATTTATCATCCAAATAAATCCTACAGAACTCATTCACCTATTTTAAAACACTACAACGAATCTTGCTTAGTAGAAGTTGTATCTGCTTTAGGTGAATAATAATTTACGGCAAGAGATACTAATTTTTCTTGCTCTTTTTTAAGTTTTACAACAGCAGTAATTGAATCTGCTTTCTTCTTCTCTATTACCGCTAATGAATCAGCAATTTGTCGTTCACGTTTTTCTTCTTTAGTTAAAATGTGTGGTTGTTTGCCTTTAAAAATAAAATTGATTAGTTGCTTGTCTCTGTTATAAACATCTGCATAAAATTTTACGTTGCCATAAAAATCTGCTTCTGCTGTAAAATATCTAAAATATACAGGCACTGATTTTTTTAATCGAAATGTTTGAGTCGCTACTTTTCTATCCTTTAATGCTATAAGAGAATCATAAGACATTTGAAAGGTATCATTTGTCATTAAATAAGAAGCTACTTCTAAAGGATCTTGGCAGCGAACACAGCCATGACTTGCTGCACGAAAATCTGCTCCAAATAATCTTTTCGTTGGTGTGTCGTGTATATAAACGGAGTACTTATTGGGAAATAATATTTTCACACAACCCAATGCATTGCTATTGCCAGGTGGCTGTACAACTCTTGTGTATGAGCCTGTTGTTATAACATTAAATCCTTTAAAACTCTTCATTTCATTTTTTACAATACTTTGTGGAACGCTCCAGGTTGGCCACAATACAATTTGATTTATAGCACTTTCTAAAATCGGTGTCTCGTTTTTTAAGTTTGATTTTCCAATCACCACATTTTTTTCCAAACGCAAAGTGTCTTTCTCAATAATCTTTAATTTATATGATGGTAAATTTACCCAAACATATTTTTCTGGCAAATCAATAATATGTTCTTTCCGCCATCTATCAGCATTGATTGCCAGCAACTGAAATTTTTTGGAATTATCTCTTTCTAATGCCTTGATAGTGTTTGAGCCAATCGCTCCATCGCCATTTAAATTATTGTCTTTTTGAAATTTCTTTAATGCTCTTAAATATATTGTGTCATTATTCTTTGAAGAATCTATTAGATAATGGTGATATACCAACGCTTTTTGAGCATCGTACACGGCTCCAATAGAATCAAGTTTAGGATTACGTATTGAGATTGGATTATCTGAAATATTATTTTTGGAAACAAAGTCTCGTAAAGCATACATATATCTATTGTATAATGGATTTTTCGGTTCTAAACTTGAAATTGTTTTGGAAATAGAGTCGGTCAACGCCTTTTGTAACAAAGAAATATATTTTTCTTTAGTATACCAGAAGTTTGAATTAATACCAAGTATAGTATCAGCAAACATACCATGGTCTATGTGTAAAGCAATTTGAAAAAAGGAACGAGTGAGTCCTACTTCTAATTTTTTTGCTAAGTTATAATCAACAGCAGGTAATATTTTAATTGAAGAATCCACCATTTGTTGTATTTTTTCATAGTCGTATAATTCTTTATTCAATCCTAAAAACTCTGCTGTGCCCAAAAAATGAAACATTTCTTTACCTTTCTGAGTCAGCACTTCTTTGCAAATCCAAAGCGGTTTATATTCCTCTTGTTTATAAATATCTTTAGCTACTTCATGCCAACTTAAATACTTGTTGCTGTCTTTTTTTTCCGCATCAAGTTTTGTTATGTATTCTCTTAGTACAATTGTAACATCTTGCTGGAACGTAATGTCATCTTTCGGTATCTCTATTTTTTTTTCTATTCTTTCTGCATTTCCATTTTTACATTTACATCCACAAATCATTGCATTTGTAAAAAGTAGTATAAACAAAATTATAATTGAAGGCTGAATAGTCTTCAATTCTAAAATAGGTTTCATAGTTTAAACGTTCAATTACGAATATAAAGTAATATAAAAAAAATACACCTTGTATCTATTTGAAGTAGATAAATTAGACTACAGATAACAGGATAACACTTTTATATATTTTGCATCATTTAAAATGTAGCTTAATATTTTTCAATATCATTCAATTGTGTAATAACTAGGGATTTTTAGAGCAAAAAGATTGTTTTGGTAATGTTAAATTAAAAATGCTACTCCAAACTATTCCCTATTTTTGTATTATAATAATTTAAAATACAAAAACATGAAAGTAGCAGTAGTAGGCTCCACGGGTTTAGTTGGCGGCGAAATGTTGAAAGTTCTTGCAGAAAGAAACTTTCCGGTAACAGAATTGATTCCAGTAGCTTCCGAGCGTTCCGCTGGTAAGAAAATAGAATTTAAGGGAAAAGAATATACCGTGGTAACCATGCAAACTGCTATTGATATGAAACCCGATTTGGCATTGTTTTCTGCAGGTGGTTCTACTTCTTTAGAATGGGCTCCAAAATTTGCGGAAGCAGGTATTACCGTAGTGGATAATTCATCAGCTTGGCGCATGGATCCAACTAAAAAATTAATAGTTCCAGAAATTAATGCTGATGCATTAACGAAAGATGATAAAATTATTGCGAATCCGAATTGTTCTACCATACAAATGGTGGTAGCACTAAATCCATTGCACGAAAAATATAAAATTAAACGCGTGGTAGTTTCTACCTATCAATCGGTAACCGGTACAGGAAAAAAAGCGGTTGACCAATTAATGAACGAGCGCAACGGCATCGAAGGCGAAATGGTATACAAATACAAAATCGATTTGAATGTGATTCCGCAAATTGATGTATTTATGGACAACGGTTACACCAAAGAAGAAATGAAAATGGTGAAAGAAACTAATAAAATTATGCGCGATGAAAACATCAAAGTTACGGCAACTACGATTCGTATTCCTGTTATGGGTGGCCACAGTGAAAGCGTAAATATCGAGTTTGAGAACGAGTTTGAATTAGCAGATATTTTTGCTGTTTTAGAAAAAGCAGAAGGCATAATTGTAGTAGATGATCCAACGAATCATAAGTATCCGATGCCAATGGATGCACACGGAAAAGATGAAGTTTTTGTAGGGAGAATTCGCCGCGATGAAACACAACCAAAAACATTAAACATGTGGATAGTTGCCGATAACTTACGCAAAGGTGCAGCTACAAACGCTGTACAAATTGGTGAATATTTGTTGAAACATAATCTGATAGGGTAACTTCATGCCACGATGTTCGTGGCATGATTAAATAAAGAAACTCTGCTTTTGGCAGAGTTTTTTATTTTTCTCAATCTCATTTTTAATTCCTAATTTTCCAATCTAAATTTTTAGGCATGCCTATTAGAATGGTCGATGATGATAATCAACAAAAAGATTACGTTCCAAGTAATGACGGTGGCGGTGGCTCGCGTGG
>JANNVS010000238.1:0-4362 GCA_031414515.1 Sphingobacteriales bacterium
ACTTAATGAATCTCCTGAATTAAAACCAAATCCTACATCATTTCCACCTAATGATACTATAACAATATCTATTGATCTGCTTCTGGCATCAGAATTAAGTGCAGCTTCGAATGCAATCTTTGCCAAAGGTTGTTGCCACCAAGTTTTTGCTTGCGTGCCAATAAGTACTGTTGCATCACCAATTACACCAACATCCGGAAAACCATACTTTGCCAAAGCAGAATCATACGCCTGATAAACTTGTGGAAAATGCAACCAGCTATCGCCTATTAATCGGACACGAGTTGAACTTTGTTGTGAACATGCATCTTGAGCAACATTAATATTACTAAGATAAAAAACTGCAAAAAATGTAAACAATAATCGCTTCATTGATTTCTTTTTAATTTATAAATAAACTATTTAAAACACGAATGATAAATGCATTCGTTTTATTCTCGGACTTTTACAAATGTTCCAACTGCTTTATCTTTATCATCTTCAATACTTATAAAATAACCTCCAGCTGCCAGTTTACTTACATCTATTTTCAATTCACTATCTGTAATTTTATTAATAGTTTCAGATGAAATAAATTTACCTTCTGTATTAAAGATGCTAAGCGTTGATTTTTTATATAACCATTCCTTATTTAAAGAAAGTGTAATATCTGTTGTGGCTGGATTTGGAAAAATTTTTAAATTTCTGTCTACATTCTGTTTATTTATTACACCAGATATAATAGTGGTTGTATCGTAATAGATATCTAAAAACGGACCTTCGAATTCCGTGGTGTCACCATTAAAGAATGTAATTAAGTTATCATCTGTAACATCTAATCTAAATTGCGTGACTCCTGTTTTATTTATAAACTGCAAAGCGTCTGTATGTAAATCGGCACGCAAAGCATAATCCACACCTCTTAGCTTCCCTGCAAAACAAGCTACATCATTTAAGGAAGCAGTTTCATTGTAATCGCTTCCTTCTATTTCTGCATTTCCAAATGTACCTGATTTTATATCCAAAGAAAATGTTTGCGGAAAGGTAATACTTAAAGGATACAGTGTTTTTATATTTTTACATTTTAAAAATAGATAGGCTTTTTTTATCACTTTATTATCCGGAATATAAGCTGTATTAAAACTGAAAATTCCTCTTGTATTTTGTGCGTTCCTTTTTCCTACTAACACATCTCCAATTCCCGAAATATTATTTGCCGAAACCCAACCGTCAAAATTTTGTCCCATTGAATGAGTTGATGTATCTCGTTCACGGCGTAAATAATTACTTATAAACTGGCGCATATAGGCTTCTGCTAAATAAGTATAGCTTTGCGGTCCTAAATGGTAAGTATCGTTATTCAATAAACCCATTGCTAACAAAGGTGATGGATAATTCATATTACCATAAGGTAATGTTACAGAGCGTGGTGGATACGTTCCAAAAGGTTCATACCTCAATGGTGTTGTTTGTCCGTATCGCCATTGTTGCAACCCTAAATTATTATAAAAGTGCATGTATTGTTTGCCAGAATTTCTATAACCTTGTACTACTGTATCTTGAAAGTCTGTCATATATGCCATAAACCTATTAATTTCATATGGAGTTGGGTAACCTCTTCGTTCCCATAAATCACAATAAGGATTCCACGGAAGATTTAAGCATGGATCATTAAAATTTGGATAATCATAGCTTTGCCAAATGATTTGTCCGTTTGGATATGTTTGATGTATAAAATCAAAGATGCTATCCATAAATAAGCGTGCAAGTTGCAAATCGTTATCTAACACACTTAATGAATCACCTTTACTGATTCCAAATGCCACATCGTTGCCACCTAATGAAACCATAATAACATCAATAGGTATTGGTGCGTCTGATTGCAAGGTAGCTTCTAAAGCAAGTCGCGCTAAAGGAAATTGCCACCATGTTTCTGCTGTCATACTTATCAATACACTTCCTTCAGAAACTGTAAAATAATCAGGAAATCCATATTTTGCTAATGCAGAGTCATAAGCAGCATATATAGCTGGAAAATGTACCCAACTATCGCCTACTAAGCGGATATGTGCACTTCTTCTTCCTTCGCAAGCATTTTGGGCAATGCCAGCATCATTAAGGAAAAAAAACAAAAACAGAATGAGTAAGAACCTTTTCATAGTTAAGATTTCTTAAATTTATGAAAAATAGTTTAAAAATTTCATACTACAGGTATACTTTTTAACGTTTGAAGAAAAATATCCTTATGAAAAATCTATTTCTTCCTTTATTATGCATTTTTATTTGCATAAATAGCGAAACAACTTTTGGTGCATCTATAAAACTAAATGATGCCATAAAATCAAAGAAAATAAATTGCGTAATACACGGAAATGGTGCGAGTACGCATTATTTAGAGCCAATAATTTTAGAAGTTTCAAACGCTAGCAATGAAATTATTTCTGTGTCGATTGAAACTGGTGACATGTTCATTCCATCAGATTCAAATAAACAAAACATTGTTGTAACTGCATCTGAATTATTAGTGTTACAGCCAAAAACAATAAAAACCTTAAAGATAAAAGGTATGTGTACCGAGCAAAATGATGGTGCAGGTAGCGATGTAACACTTTACACTTTAAAGCCTGTTAATGATGAAAAGCTAAGAAAATTATCTACGTTTATTAGCGATAAAAAATATCAGACTTCTGCTGCTCAATATGCTGTTTGGAGTTTGATGAATGATGATGATATTAATTCTATTTATTCATCTGACAGTACAGAAGAAAAGGAATTGAAAAAATTTATGGCTTCGCTTACAGGAAAGACTTATCCTATAAAAATAAAAGATTATAAAACCAATTACTACGCACCACCAAAAGAAAAAGTTGGTGGAATGTTTGAATATAGTTTTACACAAGCAGAAGATATTCAAATTGCGATGTTTGATAAAAACGGCATTCTAGTACGTGAATTATTTAATCAAAGAAAAGTAGCTGCTGGTGCGCACAAAATAAATTTTGAATACGATTCTTCTGTGTATACAGATGATATTTATTATTTCAAATTAATTGTAGGTAATGAAGTGATGGTGAACAGAAAATGGGATGCTCAGGCAATGCGTGATGCGTTTAAGAAGAAGATTGAAAACAGAGAATGATGAACGATTAACAATTAACGATGATTGATTAATTAAAATACTTAAATTCGTATTTTAGAATTGTAAATTGTACATCGTAAATTGTAAATTAAAATGAATTACTGGTTAATGAAGTCTGAGCCTGATGTTTTTTCATATGATGATTTGGTAAAGAAAGGTAGAGAACATTGGGATGGCGTGCGAAACTACACCGCACGAAATAATATGCGCGCCATGAAAAAAGGAGACCTTGCATTTTTTTATCATAGCAATATTGACAAAGCTGTTGTCGCCATTATGCAGATTGTGAAAGAAGCCTACCAAGATCCTACAACAGATGAAGTAGCATGGGTTTGTGTGGATGTTTCTCCAAAAGTAAAACTAAAAAATCCTGTTTTTTTATCTGCAATAAAAGCAAATCCAAACTTATCAGAAATGAAAATAATTAAACAATCGAGATTGTCAGTGATAGATTTAACTAAGGATGAATTTGAGGAAATCTTAAGAATGAGTAAGAAAAGCGTTTAATGTCATTTCGAGTGCAACGAGAAATCTTGCTAAAATAATTTCTTTGATAATCAAAGCGAGATTCCTCACTTTGTTGGAATGACATGGTTTTAAACATCCTTATACTTTCTCATCACCACAAAAGCCAGCATGCTGCATAGTATACAAGCAACGGCAACCATGCGCACACCAAATGGATTTGCTGGTGTTTTCCCTAACAATAATAACGATGGGAAAATCAGACTTGTTATAGCCACACCTAATTTCATCATAAATGTCTTAAGTGCATAGTACGATGCATTTTTTGCAACACCTGTTTGCTGAAAATTGACTTGTGCATTATCACCTGCTAATGCCATTGGTAAAATACCTAATACAGCAGTCGGATATGTATTGAGCAGAACATACACTACTATAAAAAATAAAGTTGGTACTTTATACATACCAATAGTTGCGGTAAAACTAAAACTAATAATCAAACATAATAAAGCAGATTGCATTACTTTTTTCTTGCCATATTTATCGACCAGTTTATCTATCAACGGATACATTACTAAAGATGCTACGCCAACGCTGTATAAAATAATTGCTGTATAAATATTATCCAATTGCAGCAAAGCAGCAACAATATATGGCACAGCCACCACAAATATCTTTTGCGGAAACCAGTAAATTAATTCTACAATAACCAATACTCTGAAATTTTTGTCGTTCCAAACTTCACGCATATTATCAAAGATGCCTTTATGTTTACTATC
>JANNVS010000239.1:0-1700 GCA_031414515.1 Sphingobacteriales bacterium
ACAGATTAAAAGCAGGTTTGTTTATTATTAATGTTTTCTTATTTTTAGGTTCGATGTCAAAACCATATTCTAAATATTCAGATACAGAGCTTATTCAAGTCTATCAAAAAGAATTGAATCCACAATATATTGGAGAATTATATAAAAGATATTCACTTTTAGTATTTGGTTTATGCTATAAATATTTAAAGGAAGAAGAAGAGGCAAAAGATACCGTTAGCGAGATTTTTGAAATTCTATTAGAAAAACTAAAAGTACATGAGGTTGAATTCTTCAAATCTTGGTTATTTATCTTATGTAAAAATCATCTGATACGCAAAAAAATAAAATTTAATTCACTGAAAACCATAGATATAGAAAATATTTCAGAAAAATTTATGGAAAATGAACCAGAGATGTCTCTCAATATACAAGAAGAAGAAAGCATTCTTCTTAAAGAAGCGATAAGCAACTTAAACGACGAGCAACGAACGTGCATTGAATTGTTCTACTACAAGCAGAAACCTTACCAAGAAGTTGCTTCCATAACCGGCTACGATTTGAATAAAGTAAAAAGCGCTATTCAAAATGGAAAACGAAATTTGAAATTATTTATGGAAGAAAACAAAAATGAAAATGAGTAATGAACTTGTAAAAAAATACCTGGCAAACGAACTTTCGCCAGAAGAACGCAATGCTTTTGAACAGGAAATGGAAAACGATCCGTTTTTGATGGAAGCTATTGAAGGCCTGTCAATGGTCAATGGTCTTTGGTCAATAGATGCTATTGATAAAGTTGAAGAAGAAGTAAATATTAAGATTGATATGAAAGCAAATAAACCGAAAAAAGGAAAAATAATTTCTATGTCTTTTTTTAGATATGCCGCCGCTGCATGTGTCATTGGTATTATTGGTTTTACTTCTTACAATCTATTTTTTGTAACGAAACAATTAGATGAACAAGCAATTTATGCTTCGTACTTTAAACCATTAACCAATCCTGATGCAACAGTGCGCGGCGAAAGTGGTGAAACAGATGAATCGCAGGCAATACAAGCATACGAAAAAGAAGAATATTTCGAAGCGGTGAATGCCTATCAAAAGTTGGTTGCAAACAATCCTGATAATGTAAAAAATAATTTATTTCTTGGCATTTCATTTCTCGGCACCAATCAGCCTAAAAAAGCAATTGAAGTATTGTATAAGATTACTACGTCAGCAGAATTTCATTTTGATATACAATGGTATCTAGCATTGGCTTATATCAAAAATAAAGAGCTGCAAAATGCACAAACTACTTTAAGTAATTTGATCAAAGAAGAAAATTATTATCAAAAAGAAGCACAGGAAATTTTAGATAAATTAGATGGAAAAGTGGCGATGAAATAGTAATCTTATTTTACAATAAAATTTTAATGTTAGAAATAAACCTACAACCATTTCCAACCTTAGTTACGGAAAGATTAGTATTGAGAGAAATTATAGAAAGTGATGCAAATGATTTATTCAAATTACAAGGCAATGCTCAAGTAATGAAACATATTGCATTACCTTTAAAATCAGTAGAAGAAACGGAAGCAAAAATAAAATTCTATCAAGAATTATTATTCAAGCAAGAAGTGATAAATTGGGCAATTACATTAAAACCAACTAATAAATTAATTGGTGTAGTCTTATTAAAAGCAATTGACTGCAAAAATCATCGCGCTGAAATTGGTTAT
>JANNVS010000240.1:0-4039 GCA_031414515.1 Sphingobacteriales bacterium
TGGAAATTTGCTTGCGTATTTTTTGTACAGACATACCAATCCTGAATACTATATTCCATTTAATGATTACCCTAGGTATTTGCTTTTTTATAAGAATTTTTTTGGAAGTCAATATCATTGGTGTTTTGAGCATGTTTGGTCGCTGTGTGTAGAAGAACATTTTTATTTATTATTTCCTTTGTTTCTAATTATATCGGGTTTTATAGTACGCAGATTTTTATCCGTTAAAAGAATGTTGTTTTTAACGGTAACTCTGGCAATAACAGGTGGTATTGCATTGCGAAGTTTTCTGCTGGTTTATTATCATGACAGTATTAATGCTTATGAATCCACCTTAGTGAGGTTAGATCAACTTTCAATAGGTGTGTTTGCAGGACTGCTCTTGTTTTATTATGGTAATGATTTAAGAAGCAATCAGAAAAAAGTACTAGTTGCATTTATTGCAGGTTTGCTGATGTTTTTTAGTGCCATTTTTATGAATATCAGGTATAATAATGAAATGTATATAAAACATGTATTCACGGTGCAGATTACCATCAGCTTTATGTTGATGATAATTGGTGTTTATTATGTTGATTTTTCTAGGTTACTCGTTTTTAGAATAATTGCCTATTATAGTTATAACTGGTACCTTTGGCATACGGTGTTTGCTAAATTTATTAGCAACAATTTATTGAATAAATATATTGGTTTGACACTGTATTTATTAATCAGTTTTACCGTAGCTGTTTTTTTTACAGTATTGATTGAGGAGAGATTTCTTAACAACAGAGCATTGTTTATGGATAAATATTTTGGCGCAGCTAATGAAAAAGAAGTATGAGAAAATTAAAACTGGACGAACTGAATCGTCTTTCCACAGAAGAATTTAAGAATGCAGAAAAGTTGCCTGTTATTGTTGTCTTAGATAATATCAGAAGTGCTGCAAATATTGGCTCTGTGTTCAGAACCTGCGATGCGTTTTTGATTGATGCAATTTATTTGGTAGGTATCTGTGCAACGCCACCAAACCGCGATATTCAAAAATCGGCATTAGGTGCAACGGAAACAGTAACGTGGAAATATTTTGAAACCATAAAAAATTGCATTGCTGATTTGCGTGAAAAAAAATGCGAAATACTGACGATTGAACAATCAGATAATTCTGTGATGCTGCATGAATTTCAACCTGAAAAAGAAAAAAAATATGCACTGGTTTTTGGAAATGAAGTAGATGGTGTTTCTGATTTTGCGATTCAGTATTGTGATACTTGTATAGAGATTCCACAGTTTGGCATGAAACATTCGCTGAATATATCCGTGTCAGCAGGTATTGTGATTTGGGATTTTGCACGTAAATTTAGATTGAAATAATAAAAATATTATATTACATTTGAAATAAAATAGCTATGAAAAAATTACTTTTATTTATTACGGTTACAACATTATTCTCTATAAATGGATTTTCTCAATTATCCTTGAAATTGAAATTTCCGAAATGCGAATTGCTGAATAAGTCAATGATTTCGGAATCCAAAGAGAACAAAATGATGATGATTACTTCTAAAGATGAATTTGATAAGATATTTAAAATAATAGATGAATCAAAAATTAATTTTGAAAAAAGCATTGCGCTTGTAGCTTTGTTAAGTGCCGACAATAAAGATAAATATATTTATATTGATGCTGCTTCTTTCCTTCCTGATAGTAGAAAATTATTAGTAAGATGGGATTATAAGAATGATTATTTCAGAGGTGTTAATTCAGAAGATATTACTGGAGAATATTGTGTCGCAGTAATTCAAAAGATGGATATTAAAAAAATCAAGTTTCTAAAAGGTGGCGCTTATAGTTTAAGACAAAACTACAGAGATTAGCATTATCCTTGATGTACTAATTCTTCTTGCTCTAATTTTACAAAATTCAATCCAATGTTGTATTCTCTGTCGAATAGTTTGAGCAATTGACGATAGGCAAAAACATTGCTTATCCAGTCAATATTATTTACATCAATAATGACATATTTATTTTCAGGATTTTGTTTAAAGAATTCAAAATACATTTTCTCTAAACGATTCAGATAGATGCGTGAAATATTTTGTTCGTATTCGCGACCTCTTTTTTTGATATTACGCATTAGTTGGTCCGTGTCTGCATGTAAATAAAAAATGATTTCAGGCTTCGGTAATTTTTTATAAATCTGGTCGAAGAAATGTTTATAGAGTTTATATTCCTGTTTACTTAGATTTACTTTTGAAAAAAGCAAACATTTTTTCAGCATATAATCTGTTACTGTAAAATTAGAGAAAATATTTGGTTCACTAAAAATCTTGGTGAGTTGCTGGTACCGTTCTATTAAAAAAGACATTTCTAATTGCAACGCATATTTGCCATTGTCTTCGTAGAATTTTGGCAAATAAGGATTTTCTTCGAATGCTTCTAAAATTAGTTGTCCATGATATTCTTCCGCCAATAGCGAAGCAAGTGTGGTTTTTCCTGCACCAATATTTCCTTCTATAGATATTAATTTATAAATCATACCCTAAATATCTAAAGAGACTTTTTTACGTGATGAATTCCCTTTAGGGTTAATGTCAAAAATACTTACTTTAAGTGTATCCACACAGTCTTTTGCCAATTCTTCTATCGACTTATGTAAAATTGGATGTGTATAACTTTTATTCAATTCAAGTAATGGTAATAGCGTAAAGTTTCTCAAATGCAATCTTGGATGAGGAACAATCAGACTTTTTGCCTGAATAATTACATCTTCAAAAAATAAAATATCAATATCTATAGTACGTGCAGCGTTGTTGTACTTATTGGTTCTATCTAACTTTTTTTCTATTTTTTGTATGATTTTTAATAATTGGAATGGAGTTTTGTCTGTTTTTACCACTAAAGCCTGATTCAAATATTTTGCTTGGTTCGATTTTCCCCAAGGCTCGGTGATATAAATTGCAGATGTTTTCAGGATTTCTCCTGCATTTTCACGGATGTAATATTTCGCTAATAATAAATATTTCAATCTATGACCTTTGTTGGAACCTAATAATAAATAAACTGTATACAATGGTAATATTTTTCCAATAATAACAACTAATTTTGAACTTTCTAAATCAAAATAGCATTTTACTAAATAAATAATATTATGAGAAATTTTTTTAAGACATTTTTTGCCTGTTTATTAGCATTTGGTTTTATTTTTTTCTTTGTCTTTGTATTCTTAATCGGCAAGTTAGTGAGTAGTGGCGAAGGTACTCCAAAGATAGAAGCAAACAGTGTTTTAAATCTTACTTTAAAAGGAGAAATAACTGACAGAGCTTACAGCAATCCATTTAGAAATTTAAGTCCTATGGCTGCATTGACAGGTTCTATTTCAGATGCATCTACGATTGGTTTATTTGAATTGAAAGATGCATTAAAATATGCAAAAACCGATGATCATATCAAAGGAGTTTATTTGAATTTAGATGATGTCCAAGGTAATCCTGCAACGATGTTTGATTTGCGAAATGCATTAGAAGATTTTAAAACATCGAAGAAATTTATTTATGCTTATTCCAACTCAACACCTGAAATAAATTTGATGTTGAATACCGTTGCTGATAAATCTTACATCAATCCTTTAGGTGATTGTGAGTTTGATGGCTTTGCCATGCAAATGGAATATTACAAAGGCTTGCTGGATAAATTAGGTGTTGAATTTAAAGTGTTTTATGTAGGTGAATACAAGAGTGCAACCGAAGGTTTTAGACGAACCGATATGAGTGTTGAAGACAGATTTCAGCGTACTGAATTATTGAATGATATTGCAAGTTCATATTTAAGTTCTATACAACAAGCCACCAAAATTTCGATTGATTCATTAAAAAGTATGCAAGATAATTTATCTATAATGAGTGCAACAGATGCCGTAAAATATGGCTTGGCGACCGCTGTAAAATATGAAGATGAAGTGATAGATGAAATGAAAACAAAATTAGGGTATAAAAAAAGTGACGAACTGAAAATGATTACGTACAATAAATATAAAGAGATAGTAAAACAAAAATCAAAA
>JANNVS010000241.1:0-5501 GCA_031414515.1 Sphingobacteriales bacterium
AAGATAATAAAAAAGACAAACAAGATAAAGATAAACAACAAGATAATGATAAAGGTGATAAGCCTAAAGATAAAAATGGAAATCAACCACAAAATCAGCAAGGAGAAAATAAAGAAAATCAGCAACAACAAGGACAGATAAGCAATGAAGAAGCACAGAAATTATTAGACGCTATTAGTGCAGAAGAAGGAAAAGTACAACAGAAGCTAACTAAAGAAAAAGGAAAACCATCTACTAAAAAAGTGCAGAAAGATTGGTAGCAAAAGATGAAAAGACTTGAAAAATGAGACTTGATACAATAAATATCAGCCTGAAAAAAATAAAAGAGAAACACTTTTGGAAAAAATCTATTCTGCTTTTTTCTATCTCTCTTTTCATATTTCTTGATTCATTTGGCCAACGATTTACAGTTACATCAGAAGCTAGCGAAATCCCTTTAAATTATTCATTTGAAGTTACCTATGCTATAGAAAATGGTAATTTACAAAAATTTTCTCCACCACGTTTTGAAGGATTTGATGTAGCTGGACCGGCGCAAAGCACAAATATCTCAATAGTAAATGGAAAGATATCTAAATCAGTATCTTACACTTATAACTTACAACCTAAAAAACAAGGTGATTTTGTTATTCAACCTGCAACAGCTATAATTAATAACACAGAAATGAAATCTAATTCCATTTCAATTAAAATTACAGCTCCTGAAAAAAAATCACAGCAACAAGCTCAACAATTCAACGATCCATTTGGTGCATTTCGTCAACAAAGTTCAAGACAGGATGAACCGTCTGAGGAAGATATTCAAAAATATGCTTCTAAAAATATTTTTGTTCGTGTAGTATCTTCCAAAACTTCATTATATCAAGGTGATCAGGTGACTTTGTCTTATAAACTTTATCATCTTATTCAGTTTCAAAGTTTAATGGCTACAAAAAACCCAAGCTACAATGGTTTTTTAAGTGAAGAATTTAAATTACCAGAACCGAATCCTAATGAGCGACCGCCAGTAGAAGAATATAACGGTAAAAAATATTATGCTCAGGAATTTAAACGAGTTACTTTATTTCCAACCAAATCAGGAAAGATTACAATACAACCGATAGAATTAGCTAGTGAGATATTATTACCTGTGACCGATAATTTTTTTGGAATGGTGGTTGGATACGAGCCTTATAAATATAATTTAAAAAGCAATTCCATTGATTTAGATATTAAACCACTGCCTGAAAAAAACAAACCGGTAACGTTTAGTGGTGCAGTTGGAAAATTTTCTTTCAGCGCAGCGTATGATAGAAAAAAATGCGAAGTAGAAGAACCAATTTCATTAAAAGTAACTTATACAGGAACAGGAAATTTAAAATTAATTACACCACCAAAATTAGAATTTCCTGAAGAATTTGAAGCCTATGAACCAAAAGTTAAGGATAATTACGAGAACAATGGAAGTGTCGTGACAGGCTCTAAAACATTTGAATATATTATTGTTCCAAAAGATGGCGGAAAATTCAAATTACCAAAATATGAGTTTGCTTACTTTGATGTTGAAAAAGGTGACTACATAAAATATGTCTTGCCAGAAACAGAAATAGAAGTTAGTGGCAAAGCGAAATTAAGTGAAAATGTAGCTAACTTCTTTAAGAGAGAAAATCAGGAAAAATTAAAAATTATTTATGGAATTAAAAAACAATACGTAAAACAAACAAATTTTGTTGGAAGCACAATATTTTGGTCACTTTCAGTATCACCAATCATTATATTGTTAGTTGGTTTTTTCTTCAGAAAAAGAGATTATTCAGAAAGTGAATTAATCTCAATACGAAGAAGCAAAGCTAACAAAATTGCATTACGCAGAATGGCAACCGCTAAAAAATTATTACAACAAAATAATGAACAAAGTTTTTATAATGAAGTGATTCGCGCACTTTTGGAGTATTTATCAGATAAACTTTATATTCTACAAAGTGAATTATCAAAAGAAAACATAGCAGATAAATTGCGTATAAAAAATGTTGCTGATGATAAAATTGAAGCACTTAAAACAACATTAGACACATGCGAACAATCTTTATTTTCACCTATTGGTAAAGAAAACGCCATGCAAACGACTTATACCAAAGCAATAGAATTAATTATAGATTTTGAAGAGCAATTAAAAAGCAATAGTTAATATGAAAAATAGATTTGACATACTATTCTTTATTCTTCTTGGCTCTTGGTTCTTGTTTCCTGATTCCATAAAAGCACAAGACTCAAAATCAATCTTTCAAACAGCTAATACCTACTATCAAAACAAACAGTATCAAGAAGCTGAAAAAATGTATTCTCTTTTAATAAAAAAAGATAAAAACAATGCAAATGCATATTATAATTTAGGAAATACATACTACCATTTAAAACAATTCCCGAATGCGATTTATAATTACGAAAAAGCAAGAAAATTGGACCCAGACAATAAATATACAAATCACAATATCGAACTTACTAATAATAAATTGTTTTCAAAAATTGAATTCAGTAAAGAGTTTTTCGTTGCTAAAGAAATAAAAAGTGTGGTGCATACAAAGTCTTCAAAAAGCTGGAGTATTTTGATGCTTGCCATGTTATGGATTGGTACTTTTCTCCTTTTTATACATTTTCTTGTGCCACATAAACTTCTATATCGAATTGGAATATTATCTAGTATGTGCGCAATAGTCTTAGCATTTATTACATTTTTCGCAAATAAGAATGAACAAGAACAGAACTTTGCAATCATAATACAAAAAAATGCATTTATGAAAAGTGCTCCAGTAGAAAGCATGAATGCTGCTACCATTATTCAAACTGGACTAAAGGTTGAAATCATTGACTCAGATAAGAATTGGCGAAAAATAAAACTACCAAATGATAAGACAGGTTGGATAGAAATTTCACAAATAGAATTAATTTAAAATTTCCTATTTTTATACATGCAAAAAACTCTTGCCGTGTTTCTCATTTTAATAAGCACGAAGCTCATTTCGTTTGGGCAAACATTTGATTTTAATGCCAATTGCAAACAAGCCTATCAATCTATATTTAAATTAAAAATCAATGAAGGAATACAATTTCTGGAAAAGGAAAAAAAATTGAACCCTAAAAATATGATGCCTTATTTTATTGAAAATTATGCTGATTTTTTAAAGCTATATGTCAATGACAATAAGGCATTATATGAAGAAACAGAAATAAAAATTACGGCACGTTTGGAAAAATTAAAAAGTGGAAATTCTAATTCACCTTATTATTTATATACGCAAGCCGATATACATTTGCAATGGGCTCTTTGTAAAATAAAATTTGGCGATTACTTGAGTGCAATCTTTGAAGTAAAGAAAGCATACTCTATGCTACTTGACAATCAGAAAAAATATCCTGAGTTTAAACCAAATGTCAAAAGCTTAGGATTATTACATACTATCTTTGGTGCGGTGCCTGATAAATACAAATTTGGTGCAAAATTATTAGGCCTAAAAGGCTCGATAGAAGAAGGCTTATTAGAATTAAATTCTGTGATGCAAGATTCTACTTTCCAATTTAAAGAAGAAACTGTTATCATGTATACATTGTTGATTTTACATCTACAAAAAGATAAAATTACTGCATGGAATATGATAGAAAATACAAATGTACCTCTAAGTGATAATTTACTAAATCATTTCATAGCCTCAACGGTTGCGGCACATACTGGAAAGAATGATAAAGTGATTTCAATTTTATCTGCAAAGCCAAACACTTCTGAATATTACCCATTTTCCTTTTTAGATTTCTTTTTAGGAAATGCAAAACTTAATAAATTAGAAGTTGATGCTGATATTTATATTAAAAAGTTTTTAGCAAATAATAAAGGTAGGTCATATCAAAAAGAAGCGTATAGAAAGTTAGCATGGTATTATTTGATAAATGGACAACCTGCATTGTATAAAAAATATATGCAGCAAATCTTACAATTCAAAGATGCACCAACAGACGAAGACAAATCTGCACAAAAAGAGGCTGAACAAAATTATATTCCAAATAAAGAATTACTCAAAGCAAGAGTATTAAGCGATGGCTCCTATTTTGATAAAGCATTAGTTATAGTAACCGATATTCAACCAGAGAAACTGACCCGTACACGCGATAAAATTGAATATTATTATAGAAAAGCAAGGATTTACCATGAATTAAACAACAATGCAGATGCCGTAAAATACTATTTACTCACCATACAAAAAGGCGAAACCTATAATTATTATTTTACTGCAAATGCCTGCATAAAAGTGGCAAATATATTTGAAAAGCAAAATAAAAAAGCAAATGCTATTCAATATTACAAAAAAGCGATTGCTTTAGAAAAAGATGAATACACGAACAGCATCGAAGCCGAAGCAAAAGCTGGCTTGAATAGACTTGGTGATTAATGTTCGTTTACTAATTTTGCTCATTTAAATTCAAATATGAATCTTTTTAAAGAAAAAATTAAGTATTTTGTATCTAACAATATTCTACACATAATACTTCAAAAATAAATGTCCATTCTCGAACATTTCTCTTTACAGCCGTTTAATACTTTTGGAATAAATTCAATTGCTCATTATTTCTGTAGGATAAAAACCAAAGAAGATATCATTCATCTTATAAATTATGAATTACAAAACTATTCTAAGTCTTTAATTATCGGCAGTGGTAGTAATATTTTATTGTGTGAAAATTACAATGGATTGGTTATCAAAAATGAAATCAATGGAATAGAAATGATAAAAGAAAATGCAGAATCCATTTGGTTGAAAATTTCTTCTGGCACGAACTGGCATGAATTAGTACTGTACTGTGTAGATAATAATTATGGTGGCATTGAAAATTTATCGTTAATACCAGGAACTGTTGGTGCCGCGCCTATGCAAAATATAGGTGCATATGGTGTAGAGCTAAAAGAAACATTTGTTTCGTTAGAAGCTATTGATTTAAAAACGGCAGAAATATTTGTATTTGATAATGTAGATTGTGAATTTGGTTATCGTGAAAGTATTTTTAAGAAAGAAGCTAAAGGAAAGTATTTTATTTATTCGATTACTTTAAAATTATCGAAAAATCCAGTTGTTAATATTTCTTATGGCGATATTCAAAAAATATTTATTGAAAAAAATATTACAAAACCAACAATAAAAGATGTTTCTGATACAGTAATTGAAATCCGAGAAACTAAATTGCCAAACCCAAAAGAATTGGGAAATGCTGGTAGTTTTTTTAAAAATCCTGAAGTAGAAAAATCAAACGCAGAAAAAATTCAACAAACATTTCCTGAAATGCCAAAGTATGATTTACCAAATGGAAAAACAAAAATTCCTGCTGCCTGGTTGATAGAACAATGTGGCTGGAAAGGCAAACACATAGGAAATACAGGCAACCATACTAATCAAGCATTAGTAATAGTAAATTATGGAAATGCTACTGGATACGAAATCTGGCAACATGCACTTGATGTACAAAAATCTGTTGAG
>JANNVS010000242.1:0-9974 GCA_031414515.1 Sphingobacteriales bacterium
TTTTAAAGGATAAAACAAATATAAAAAAAGACGACTAAGCTTCTTTTTTTTATTATCCAAGAGTCATTTTTTTATCCACTATATAATAAATTATGTATTCTTTCAAAATAGATTGAAGGGATAAAAAACAAAAAACAAAAATAAATAAATAAAACAAAAACTTTATGAATAGAGAAATATTTTCAAAATATTTTTTATTTCTTTTTCAAAATATTTTTTAATAATGAATGAGTAGTGTATATTTTGTTGGTAATTTAAGACAATAATATTTTTTTTATAAAAAACAATTGAACAAAAAATCACCATATAAAAAACAGAACAATCATTTTTATAAAATAAAAAAAGACACCGGACAGAAGAAGAAAAACCAAAATCACGTTATCCACAATTATCAACATTTATGAATAACTCAGGTATTGTATAAAATGAATATTGTATTACTTTTATGTTGCAGAATAGTTAAAGGCGAAATTTAATCTGTATATAAAAAATAAAATTCTCCAACAGAAAAGTTTCGACTGTTTAAAATGAAACAAAAAACAAAATTTTAAAACAATGGCAAAGAAAACAGCAAGCGCAAAGCCAGCAGCAAAAAAAGCAGTAGCGAAAAAAGCTCCAGCGAAAAAAGCTCCAGCGAAAAAAGCAGCAGCACCTAAAAAAGCAGTAGCGAAAAAAGCTCCAGCAAAAAAAGCAGTAGTGAAAAAAGCTCCAGCAAAAAAAGCAGCAGCGAAAAAAAAGTAGTCATTAAAAAATGACGAACAATAAACCCGATGTTATAAAGACATCGGGTTTTGCTTTTTTCCTGAAACAAGTTCAGGATGACGCACAGAAAAAATCAGGGTAAGAGAAAAGTGAATCCACTTTTCTTCTCACTTTCTTTCCATAGTAATTCTTGCACAGTTTTATCATAAGAAATTCCTGATGATCTTTTTGATTTACAATTGTGAAAATATTCAGCCGTTGTGTTTTTTACTTCATCAGCACTTGCTAAATAAATATGTGAGCTTGCTCCTTTTTCTACGGTTATGGCAAACAGCCTGGAAAAAGAATTCCAAACAAACCCAAAAAACTTATTTACGTTTTTGGTGCCTATTGGTGTATAAACAAAACCAGGATGCAATGCATTGACAGTAATGTTAAATGGTTTAGCTTTTTCTGCTAATGAATAGGTGAACAACACGTTTGCTAATTTGCTTTGCTCGTACGCACTCAACACAAAGTATCTGCCTTTCTTTTGATAGAAAGATTCGACATCTATTTTTTTTGCACCATAATGCGAATCGCTGGCAACATTTATAATGCGTGCATCTTTTCCATTTTTCAGCAAATCGAATAGATAATACGTGAGCCAGAAATAATTGAAGTGATTATTTGCCACTGTCATTTCAATACCGTCTTCTGATAATTGAAATTCGGAAAAAACACCACCTGCGTTATTGAGCAGCACATCTAATTTGGTAAAATCTTTTTTGATTTGCGTGGCAACCGCTTCAACCGCTTTTTGCGATGCAAGATTTGCTGTATATAAATGTATATTTTGATTGTCTGCAAACAGCTTTATTTTAGCAACGGCTGTTTCGCCTTTTTCTTTATTGCGGCACAGCAAGATAATTTCGTGACCTTGTTTTGCCAGTTGTTTTGCAGCTTCAAATCCTAAACCGGAATTGGCGCCTGTGATAAGCATTGTTTTTTGCATGGTTGTTTATTTAATCTATTCATACTAATTTTTCCTGCCATTTAAACATTTCATCTCTTAGTCTTGCGGCTTCCATAAAATCCATTTGCTGCGAAGCGCGTTGCATGGATTTTTTTAGCTTTTCAATTTTCTTCTCCAATTGTGCATGTGTCAAGTATTCGCTCTCAGCTTCTGCAGCAAAGTTCATTTTATCCAGCTGTTCTTTATATTGTCTTTCTTCTTTGGTTTCAGGCCTCTGGCGAATATCTAAAATTGATGCGCGTTGCAAAATTTCTTCTTTACTTCTGAACACAGTTTTTGGTGTCATATTATGTTTGATGTTGTACGCGATTTGTTTTTCTCTTCTTCGATTGGTTTCATCAATCGTTTTCTGCATCGATTTCGTCATCACATCACCGTAAAAAATAACCAAGCCATTTGCGTTTCGTGCCGCACGACCAGACGTTTGTGTCAGCGATCTTTCATTACGCAGGAAACCTTCTTTATCTGCATCTAAAATTGCCACTAAAGAAACCTCAGGAATATCCAAACCTTCGCGCAATAAATTCACACCAATTAACACATCAAAATCGCCGAGTCGCAAACCTTGAATAATTTCTACGCGTTCCATCGTATCCACATCGCTGTGTATGTATTTGCACTTAATATTTATTTTGGTAAGATATTTTGATAATTCTTCAGCCATGCGTTTTGTCAACGTAGTTACCAATACGCGCTCATCTTCTTTTATTCTTTTATGAATTTCATCTAATAAATCATCAATCTGATTTACACTTGGTCGCACATCAATTAGCGGATCAAGCAAGCCAGTTGGACGAACTACTTGCTCAATAAATTCACCATCTGTTTTTATCAATTCATAATCGGCAGGTGTTGCCGATACAAAAATAGTTTGATTGATTAGTGATTCAAATTCGTTAAAATTCAACGGTCGATTGTCCATCGCACTTGGCAAACGAAAACCATATTCAACCAAATTTTGTTTTCTGCTGCGGTCGCCGCCATACATAGCACCCACTTGCGGAATCGTTACATGACTTTCATCAACAATTAATAAAAAATCTTCAGGAAAATAATCTAACAAACAGAAAGGTCTGTCGCCTGGATTTCGTCTGTCAAAAAAACGAGAATAATTTTCGATGCCACTGCAATAACCTAGTTCGCGAATCATTTCCAAATCAAAATTTACGCGTTCATCTAAACGTTTGGCTTCATGTTGCTTTCCAGTAGCATTAAAATAATCGATGTGCGCTTTTAATTCATCTTGAATTTCATGAATAATAGTTGGCAATTGATTTTTTGGTGCAATGTAAATGTTAGCTGGAAAAATAGCGATGTCTTCCATTTTCTCTATTCGCTTCCCTGTTTCCGGATCAAAGGATTCGAGCTCTTCCACATCGTCGCCCCAAAATGTAATGCGATAGGCAAAATCTGCGTACGCTAAAAAAACTTCTACATTATCACCAATTACACGAAAATTTCCGCGTTGGAAATCTGCTGTGGTGCGTGCATATAAAATGCCAACCAAATCAAACAAGAAAGTATTTCTGCTAAGTGTTTGGCCTTTTGTAATTCTTATAATTTGATTTTTATATTCAGCCGGATTTCCCAAACCATAAATGCACGAAACCGACGCTACCACAATTACATCGCGTCTTCCACTCATTAAAGAAGAAGTAGTGCTGAGCCGTAATTTTTCTATTTCTTTATTGATAGATAAATCTTTTTCGATGTACGTATCGGTAACAGCAACGTATGCTTCAGGCTGATAGTAATCGTAATACGATGTAAAAAATTCTACTTTATTTTCAGGAAAAAATTCTTTAAACTCAGTATATAATTGTGCGACTAAGGTTTTATTGTGAGAAAGCACTAAGGTTGGTCGCTGTGTTTTTTCTATCACATTCGCTACCGTAAAAGTTTTTCCTGAACCGGTAACACCAAGCAATGTTTGATATTTTTCGTTGTGCAAAATGCCTTCACTCAATTGTTGGATAGCTGTTGGTTGATCGCCTGCAGGTTGATAAGATGAATGTATTTTGAAAGGCATACATCAAAGATATACAAAAGATAAGAATGCACAATTGGTTGTAATCAATAGATATAATTATAAAAAAACTATTGTATTTTTAGTTAAATATAATAACAGATGCAAAAAGTTCTTTACATAGTTTTATTACTTTCTTTTTTTATAACACCAACATACGCTACTGATTGTTTTAACGGAAGGTATAAGAACAGAGTATTTTCTGATTTTACAATCATGAACAATATTATATATGCTCGTAAACAAACCAGTGATGGAAGATGGCAGAATTTACCGTATGACGTGTATGAGCCAAAAAATGATACTGTAAGCAAAAGACCTGTGGTTGTTTTAGCACATGGTGGAGGTTATATAGATTTTTTAGACCAAAAAAGTCCGGATATTGTAGAACTTGCCATAGATTTAGTTAAGCGCGGTTATGTAGTTATTTCTCTTGAGTACAGAGAGGAAGCCAACCCTTTAGTTTTATTATCAGAAGAAAGCATGGTGAAAGCAGTTGGCCGATCTTTGATAGATATTA
The DNA here is from genome assembly GCA_031414515.1 of Sphingobacteriales bacterium. Classification (GTDB taxonomy): domain Bacteria; phylum Bacteroidota; class Bacteroidia; order Chitinophagales; family JADIYW01; genus JADJSS01. The sequence continues at coordinate 4,264 of JANNVS010000242.1, forward strand.
GAGATGCAACGTGCAGCATAATGGATACTACGATTAATTATGGAAACCCTTACAGGATAGATTATTCCAAAGTAATAGTAGGTGGTGTTTCCGCAGGTTCGGTAAGTTTTTTACACGCGGTATTTTTAGATAGTTTGAGTTGGATGCCACCAAAATATCAGCAATGGATTTTACAAGTAGAGCCAAACACTCAAGCATTATTAGACAATAAATATTGTGGAGCCAATGTAATTGGAATGATTAATATCTCTGGTGCTTTGCTAGATACTGCATGGATAAAACCAAACAAAATCTATCCACCGATATTATCACAACATGGTACAGCCGACCCTATTGTGCCATATAATTTTGATCACCCTTTTCATATAACTGCCTTACCAAAATTAATGGGTAGTTATTTAATAGATAAACGTTATAAAGAATTAGGACTACGCAGTGAGTTTCAATCCTGGCTTGGATATTCGCACGTGCCGTTTATCGGTGGGTTTAACATAGATGCACTTTTTAGCCAAAACCCAAGTGCAATAATTTTTAATCCATATGTTCTAGACAGCACCAAACGACATATTGCTAATTTTTGTTACAGCCTTATCGATTGCGATGAGCGAATTACCGGAATAAAACAAAATATAATTAATAGCAATATTTCTATTTTCCCGAATCCATCAAATGGCAATTTTACGATACCAATTCCAAAAGAAACGAGAAACAACCAATGGAATCTGGAAATTTTTGATATAACTGGAAAATTACAATTTCAGCAAATCTATACAAACAATACTGAATTCATTACGATAAATGAAAAACTGCCATCAGGTTTTTATTTTGTAAAAATGTATTATGAAAAAGATGGTGCAATATACGCTTACACTGGGAAAATTTCTGTGTTAGAATAACTTTCACCTTTAACATATTTTCGTACGCTATTCCATAACATTTTCCTACTTTTGCATACTAAAATAAGTATATGGAATTTAGAGAAATTATTGCCGTAACTGGCATTGCAGGCCTGAAACGAGTTGTTGCCAACAGAAACGACGGTTTAATATTGAGCGAATTAAACGGCGAAAACAAAAAATTCTATTCTAATCGTCAGCATATGTTTTCACCACTTGAAAATATTGCCATTTATACGGATAATGACACTGTGCCATTATTAGACGTATTGATTGAAATGAAAAATCAAAAAGCGACGAACGCACCAATTGATGCAAATTCATCAAACGACGATTTGAGAAAATATTTAGGAACGATACTTCCAAATTTTGACAGAGAACGCGTTAATATTTCCGACATTAAAAAGCTGATAAAATGGTACGCCATTTTAGAGGACATGGACGTGTTTAAAAAACCAGAAGTTGCAGAAGGCGAAGAAGGAAAATCTGTTGCGAAAAAAGAACTAGCAAAAGCAAAACCAGTAGTACCAGCAAAAGATGTGGTAATGCAAAAACAATCTGTGCAAAAACCACGTCAGACAAAAAATAAAGTATAATAATTTTTATTTAAATCCTTCAAGGTTTTATAAACTTTGAAGGATTTTATATTTTAAAAATATTTTTATGAAAACCATAACACGTAAAGACAGAACCTATCTTGCAGAAAATCTAGCAGTACACACTTGGCAAGGTGTTGAATCATATTACACAGAATTATCGAATCGCGAAATCGATAGCAAAGAAAGTTTGCTAAAATGGGTTGCCAACAGAAGCGAAGCCGATGCTGTGGTGGATGAAGAGTATCGCTGGCGTTACATTCGCCAAACCTGTGATACGGAAAACGAAACCTATAAAGATGCATACGAAGATTTTATTCAAACCATTATGCCGAATTGGATGACGTTAACTAATCAACTGAATAAAAAACTAACATCATCAACATTTATAAAAGAATTAGATCAAGACAGATTTTTTGTTTATTTGCGTAATTTAAAAACGCAGCTCGAAATTTTTCGAGAAGACAATATTCCGTTGTCGCAACAAACACAATTACTTGCGCAAGAATATGGTTCTACCATTGGTGCTATGACAATTGAGCACGAAGGCAACGAATACACATTACCACAAGCAGCCGTTTTTTTACAAAATCAAGATAGAAGTTTACGCAAAACTATTTTTGAAAAAACAAATAACAGACGATTTCAAGACAGAGATAAATTGAATAATTTATTTTCAGAGCTGCTGAAAATTCGTCATCAAATGGCGCAAAATGCAGGCTTTGCAAATTACAGAGATTATATGTTTGCTGAGTTAGGAAGATTTGATTACGATGTAAAAGCGTGCGAACAATTTCACGAAGCAATTAAAATAGAAGTAATTCCGCTGGTGAAAAAAATTCATCAAAAAAGAAAAGAACAACTACAAGTTGAAAATTTATTTCCATACGATTTAGAAGTTGATGCAGAAAATTTGCCTGCGCTAAAACCATTTAGTACTCAAGATGAATTGATTGAAAAATCGGTAACGTGTTTAAATAAAGTAGATTCGTTTTTTGCAGAATGCATTTCAATTATGGACAATATGCATTATTTAGATTTGAATTCGCGCAAAGGCAAAGCACCTGGTGGATACAACATGACGTTGCCGGAAATTGGCGTGCCTTTTATTTTTATGAATGCAGCTGGCACGCACCGCGATTTGGAAACAATGGTACACGAAGCTGGTCATGCAGTGCATTCATTTTTGATGCGTACGTTGCCATATAATTTTGACCAAGACATTAGTTCTGAATCTGCTGAGTTGGCATCGATGAGCATGGAATTGATGACGTTTGATGGACTCGATGCTTTTTATAATGAAGCAGATAAAAAGCGCGCAATAGAAACACATTTAGAAGGCATCATTACAATGTTGCCTTGGATTGCGTTGATAGATAAATTTCAACATTGGATTTACACAAATCCAACACACACTAGTGATGAACGCGAAAGTAAATGGCTGGAATTTAGTAAAGAATTAAGTGCTGATGTAGTAGATTGGAGTAATTACGAAGATTTTAGAAAAGCATTATGGCACAAACAACTGCATCTTTTTGAAGTTCCTTTTTATTATATAGAATATGGAATTGCGCAACTCGGTGCTATTGCAGTATGGCGAAACTATAAGCAAAATAAAGCAAAGGCGATTGAAGATTACAAAAGTGCTCTAAAAATTGGCTACACAAAATCAATTCCTGAAATGTATAAAATAGCAGGCATTGAATTTAATTTTTCTAAAGAATATGTGAAAGAGTTGATGGATTTTTTGAATAGTGAGTTAGCGTAAAATCAAACCAACAGATTTCTCATCAACCATTCTTTACAAGATGCATGTAAAGTAATAATTTCATTTTTTTTATCAGTATTTAAAAAAGATAGTGTAAAAAATCCTTTTATGGATTTATACAATTGATACCAATAATAAGAAAATAAACCTGTGCCGTATGCAAATACAACAACGCTCAAACCAACGCTAATTTTTTGTAAACAGGTTTCTAATTTAAAAATCATTGGAATAAAGATAAAAAAGCCAATATAAAAGAACAGAAACATAAAAGTGCCAACAACCACACGAACGGTACTTTCAAAAACAGGATTTTTAACTTTCTTTTTCATAATAATTTTTGGCATGAAAAAAGGAATTGCATTCAACAGTAATCCAACAATAAAAACTGGAAAAGTAAGCAACAAAACAATGCTTAATAAAATCCAATTAAAATTACTTTTATTAAAAATATTTAATGGTATTTTATAATTAGCTAATTTATTTTCTAATTTTGTTAACTCATTTTTGAAAGATAAAAAAGATTCTTTCTGTGTAGTATAATGATGTGCTAATTGCTTGGTGATATGAGAGCGCATATCAAATAAATTTTCAACGACAGTTTTATTGTTGAATTGTTGCAATAATTCATTTCCACTAATTTCTTCTGCAGCTATTTCCATTCCATACAAATCAGCTTCTGTTTGTATAATCATACATTCAGCTAATTTTTCTTGCGTTTTTTGTGTAATTAGTTGAATACTTTCTTTGCTGTTGATATCTTCCAAATTCAAATCTTGCAGCGTAAAAGATGCACCAAAATTAATAATCAACTCAGCTCGAAACTTATTATAAAACTGATAGCTTAAACCAATTGGCTGAATGTGAAGTTTGCTCAAATCTTTTTTTTCATTTGCATAATCTACTAAAATATGTGCAGTGCCTTTTCTAAAATCACGAATGTTTTTTTCCTGAATACACTTTCCTTCACTAAAGATCAGCACAGGTCTTGCTTTGTCAAATAGTTCAAACATTCTGCCAAATGTTTCCTGGTTTTTCTCCAAATTATCATTGCATTCTTCTTTTCTGTAAATTGGAATTATGTGATATTGCCACAACAACCATTTCAGAAAATTATTTGCAAATGCATCGCCACGAGCAAGAAAGAAAATGCCTCTTTTTACGTTGGTTGCAATGGCAACAGGATCAATTACAGAATTCGTGTGGTTGGCAATAATCAATGTTGGTTTTTTGAAATCGATATTTTCTTTTCCAATAAATTTTATACGATAAGCAGTTTGCCAACCTAGTTTCAACAGTGGTTTAAAAATCCAGTATAAATAATTTATTGGTAGCATTCTTTTAAGGATAATTTAAGCACAAACCTACTCATAATAAAAATAAAAAGCCTGAAGAATTTCTTCAGGCTTTTTTATACAATTTATACTATTGTCTTATTTCTTCCATTTAATTCCACAACCAATAGCTTTGGTGTTTGCAACCTCAACGGGTTGCCCTTTTAATAAAGCACCAACAGCGTTCTCAACATATTTTTCTTTTACGGCAGAGGCATCGTCTGAGTTGTCGTCAATCGCACCAATATATTTTATATTCAGGTTGTTATTTTCTTTTTGTACAATATAAATATGTGGTGTTTTTAGCGCGCCAAATTTTTTAGCTACCGCTTGAGATTCATCGTGCAAGTATGGAAACGTGAATTTTTTTTGTTTTGCACGTGCTTGCATACTCTTAAAATCATCATCAGGATATTGTACTGCATCGTTCGGATTGATAGCAATTACTGGATAACCAAGCGACGCATACTTTTTATTTAATGCAATAATTCTGTCTTCATATGCTTTTGAAAATGGACAATGGTTGCAGGTAAATATGATTATAAAACCTTTAGCAGTTTTGTAATCTGCTAATGCAACATTTTTTCCATTGATATTTTTTAAGGAAAAGTCTGATATGTTATCACCAACATGATAACCTGAATGTGCTACAGAAGTAAGAGAGAAACTTAGCATTGTTACTAACGATAAAAATAATTTTTGCATTTTATTATAATTTAGAGTGAATAATTTTTTCTAATTCTTCAGACGAAGCATAATCGCCTTCGTGAAAATAAGTTTTATTTTCGTTTTTATAAAATAATGTCATAGGAATTGTTCCAGACCATTGAGTATCAATTTTATCAATCCAAATATTTGGATTGCCAGCCGATAAAATAAATGACTCTGATGTGTATTTATTTTTTTTAAGAAATTCGTTTACCTGTGCTGCTCGAGTTTTCGCATCTTGACTTACTAAAATTATTTTCACAGGTTGTGTTGCGAAAGATTGTGCTGTTTTTTCAAAAAAAGGTAATTCTGCCACACATGGTTTGCACCAGGTTGCCCAAAAATTTACAATATATAAAGTATCATTTTTTTGTTGTACACGATTTTCATATTGTACAAAATTAAAAATTGG
>JANNVS010000243.1:0-5737 GCA_031414515.1 Sphingobacteriales bacterium
ATTTTATGAAAAAATATATCATGAAATCTGCTAAATCATTTTTATCTGTATTCTAAAATAGGGCATTTAGTTCAGTTGGTTTAGAGCACTACCTCGACAAGGTAGAAGTCACTGGTTCGAATCCAGTAATGCCCACGCTGTTTAAATAAAAATATGAAAAAGCAAAATATTGGATTTCTTTTATTAGGAATTGGAGCATTTGTTGGCTTTTTAAGTTGTGTGTTAACCATGTTAGATTTTGCTCCTGAATTACGTGGATTTATGCTATATGGATTAACCAGTTTAGCTTTAGTGCTAATATTTATCGGATTATATTTTGTGTTTGAATAAATTCAATAGTCTTTTGAATCCATTCTTTTGGTTTTTCCAGCATTGGATAATGACCACAATTATCAATTTTAGTATAGACTGAGTTTGGTATTTCTTTGTGTAGTTGTTCAGCAATCGCTTTTACTGCAATCGGATCTTGCTGCGCCCAAAGTATATGCGTTGGAATATCTAACAGGGTTAACGCTGGGATCCATCGATGCCAATATTTTACACGTTCATTATTGTACTGAGAAATTTTATGCAGCACATCTTTTCCTGCATTCATCATCAGTAAATTCCAGAGTTCATTCATTTCATCAACATCACACAAATTTTTATCAAACCAGATATCTTGCATTGTTTTAATAAACATTCGTTTATTCATTAAGGCAACAATATATTTTCCAAAGTAAGGATGCTTTAATATTTTTTGTACGAGTTTTAAATGCGCTAATTCAATATGCATGCTACCATTGCAAAAAGTTACGGACTTAATTTTTACAGGTTCAAATCCTTGCAACTTTCTAACAATAATTTCATTAGCAACAGTAGTTCCATAATCATGAGAAACCAAATGAATTTCTTTCAAACCCAATTGTTTCCATAATTCAATGGCTATTTCAGCTTGTTCTAATAAAGAATAAGAATAATTGGTTGGCTTATCAGATAAACCAAAACCTAAATGATCGTGAATAACATATGAAAATTCGTTTTCTAAATATGGTAATACTTTATAATAATCGTATGATGCAGATGGATAACCATGTAGAAATGCGATGGTTGGCTTAACTGTTTGGTGATGAATAGTAAAAATGGAATGTTCATACACTTTTGTGAAGGCACCTTTTGATTTCCATTCTTCAATATTCATTAATATAAAAATAGCATTTTTTTATTTATGTTTGACCTATTAATTATGACACCAGAACTCAAAAAATTTATCAGCGAATATGTACATCTTCTAGATGGTGAATTGGAGTTTATTGCGCATCAATTTAAAACAAAAACAATTCAAAAGAATGAGTTTTTATTACAAGAAGGCGAAACTTGCAAAGATTTGATTTTTGTACAAAATGGTTGTCTGCGTTTATATTATTTGCAAGATGATTTTGAAGTATCTGTTTGGTTTGCACTCAAACATTCTTCTGCAATAGAAATTTATAGTTTTATTAGTGAAACACCAACCAACTATTTCTTGCAGGCAATTGAAACAACAGAAATTTTATATTTACCTAAAACGGTTTTAAATAAATTATACGAAACTCATCCGAAATTGCAGGAAATGATGCGTAAATTTTGGGAAGACGTTATATTACATTTGTTAGAACGATTTACTGCCTTGCAGCGCGATACAGCAGAGCAACGCTATTTAGATTTATTAAACAAACCTGAATTGCTGCAAACTATTCCGCAAAAATACTTAGCGTCTTTTATTGGTGTAACACCAACTTCGCTAAGCAGGATTAAGAAGAATATCCGATAATTTAGCTAATGTGATGATTTGTTAATTAGCTAATGATTTTCTTTGAAAATTACAAATTTGTTTTCTATTGTTACATTGGCTAATTCGCTAATTAACTAATTATCGAATCAATTTCTTGCCATAAGACAACTTTTTATCAAATGCGTTGATGTAGTTTTGCATCATAAAATAAAATAAATGTCAAATACAACAACATCATCACAAATTGACTTTAGCTTGAAATACAAAGTTAAAGACATTTCATTAGCAGAATTCGGCAGAAAAGAAATCATGCTTGCAGAAGCTGAAATGCCAGGTTTAATGTCATTGCGCGAAGAATTTGGCGCAGCACAACCATTAAAAGGCGCTCGTATCGCAGGTTGCTTACACATGACGATTCAAACTGCTGTTTTAATCGAAACATTAGTAGCATTAGGCGCAGAAGTAACTTGGTCTTCTTGTAATATTTTCTCTACACAAGATCATGCTGCTGCTGCAATTGCTGCTGCTGGTATTCCTGTTTTTGCTTGGAAAGGCATGAACGAAGAAGAATTTAATTGGTGCATCGAACAAACCTTATTTTTTGGTTCTGAAGACAGACCATTGAACATGATTTTAGATGATGGTGGCGATTTAACAAACTTAGTGTTTGACCACTATCCTGAATTAGCACAAGGTATCAGAGGTTTATCTGAAGAAACAACAACTGGTGTTCACCGTTTATACGAAAGAATGGAAAATGGAACGTTATTGATTCCTGCAATTAATATCAACGATTCAGTTACAAAATCAAAATTTGATAACAAATACGGTTGCCGTGAAAGTTGTGTAGATGCAATTCGAAGAGCTACAGATGTAATGATTGCTGGTAAAGTAGCGGTTGTTGCTGGTTTTGGTGATGTTGGTAAAGGTTCTGCTGAATCATTACGAGGTGCTGGTGCGCGTGTTATCATCACAGAAATCGATCCTATTTGTGCATTACAAGCTGCAATGGAAGGTTTTGAAGTAAAGAGAATGATTGATGCCGTTAAAGAAGCAGATATCGTTGTTACAACAACTGGTTGCCGTGACATTATCACTGGCGAACATTTTAGATTGATGAAAGATAAAGCAATTGTGGCTAATATCGGTCACTTCGATATTGAAATTGATGTTGCTTGGTTGAATACAAACTATGGTCACACAAAAAATACCATCAAGCCACAAGTAGATTTATATACTATTGAAGGGAAAGATGTTATTTTATTGGCTGAAGGTCGTTTAGTAAACTTGGGTTGTGCAACTGGTCATCCATCATTTGTAATGTCAAATTCATTCTCTAACCAAGTAATTGCACAGTTAGAATTATGGGCAAATGCTGCTAGCTACGAAAACAAAGTTTATATGTTGCCAAAACATTTAGATGAAAAAGTAGCTCGTTTACACTTAGCAAAAGTTGGTGTAGTATTAGATGAATTAACAACAACACAAAGCGAATATTTGAAAATACCTGTTGCTGGTCCTTACAAACCAGAATACTACAGATATTAGCAGATGATTTAGTGTCTAGTAATTAGTTATTAGTAAATAAAAAATGTCGAAACTTTGTTTCGGCATTTTTTATTTACGTTAAGTATGTTATAACTGAAACTGTACATTTTGCATTTTCAAAAAAAAATCTATCTTTGCAGTCCACTTCTTTTACTATATGGACATGTTAGCTCAGTTGGTTAGAGCATCGGTTTGTGGTACCGAGGGTCACGGGTTCGAGCCCCGTACGTGTCCCATTTTTCTTCGCTTAAAAATTCTTTCAGGAACACTTCGGTTTAATTTTTATTTTAAATTACTTGCGTCTTTGCTACTTTGCGTTCTTTGCGCGAAAATAAAATCATACAGTTTATTCAAAAAAGGAAGTACGATATGGAAATTAATGAATGCAATCATTCTTCCTAAAATAAAACCTACAACAACATCGCTTGGATAATGAACGCCAACATAAATTTGCGCAAAGCCAATGGACATAGCCCAGAAAATCCAGATATAGTTTATCCATTTTTTAGTGAAGATATTTGCAAGTATAATACTCAGTGCAATAGACATATGATTAGTAGCGTGTGAAGATGGAAAGCTCCATTTACCACCACAATGACCTAACAATAGATTTGTTTGCAAGGTTAAAGAATGACAAGGTCGCAATCTACCAACTAATGGTTTTATAATTCCTGCTGAAATAAAATCTGCCAAAGCAAAAGCAATTACAATATAAAGTGCATACTTTATAGCTTCCATTTTATATTTATACACTAAATAAACACCTAAAAAAATATACAACGGAATCCAGTTTGGTGCGTGACGCAGAAATGGTAATACTACATCTAAAAACGAATTACTAATAGTATGATTAATGAAATGAAAAATGGAATAATCTATATTTTTTAATTGTTGCATACTTTAAAACTGAATTTCAAATTCTTTTCTATCTGAATATAATTTCCAGAATTGGTCTGCAATATTTTTTGGTGTATGTTTTTCTGCCGTTGACGAAACTAAACCGCAAACCGTAACAGTACCCACAAAAATATTTTTTGGTTTTAAAGCTGTATGCAATGAACATGCAAGGTTGCGAATTCCAGCTTTTCCAATAGCAAGCGAACCAAAATCAGGATTTGGTTCTAATGCAAAACCGCCACCAGTGAGTAGGATAGTGCCTTCACCTTTCTTTTCCATATCTGGTACAACTAAGTTTACAGCTGTCATAACACCAGCTACATTCACTTTAAAATCGCGCGTTAAACCATCGGCGGTTTCGTTGGCAATATTTACCATTTTTAATTTTGCAACATTATAATGCACCACATCAATATTTTCCCATATTTCCCAGATTTGATTGAATGCATCTTTCATAGATTCTGTATCACCTGCATCGCCAACAAAAGCATGAGCATCGATACCTTTCTCTACCAATTCATTTTTAAGTTTCTCTAATTTTTCTCTTCTGCGTGAAATTAGTGCAACAGAAAATCCTTGTGTACCGAATTTTTCTGCTACTGCATTTGCTATTCCAACGCCTGCGCCAATTATTACTATTACCTTACTCATAAATTTAGTTTACCCTAAATCCCTAAAGGGACTTTTTTTACTGCTAAATATTTAATCTACTAACACTAAATGAAATTTCTTCGCGAAAGTCCTTTTATGGTTAGGTTTTCTTCTTTGCTAACAAAATATATCGGTCAGATGTTTTAGGATGAAATGGATTTAACTGATAATCGCCAAACTCTTTTACCAACGTAAAACCTGTATTATTCAAAAATGTATGAAAATGATGTTGCATTAAAATCTGAACTTCTTCTTTAAACAACCACATTTTTTCTTCTTTTTCTATTTGAATATGTTTGATGATTTTACCATTGTCTACTTCTTTGCGAATATAAAAATGGTAATCATCTATAAATTTATTTTCGCGCGGTATTAAATTATGAATCACTTTTTCTGCATTCATAAAATCTATCAAAATATAACCATCATCTTTTAATCCTGAATGCATACTTTGAAATACTTTTTCATTTTCTTTCAGATCATTAAAATAACCTAAACTAGTAAAGAAATTAAAAATGTAATCGAAATAATTAATGCGAAATGGCAAACGCATATCATGCACGTAAAATTCTAAATTCGGCAGTTGATACATTGTATCTGCATAGCTGATACTTTCATTTGATAAATCTAAACCAACTACATCAAATCCTTTTTCTGCTAAGTAATAAGCATGCCTTCCTTTGCCACAAGCTAAATCTAAAATGCTGCCGCAATCAATTTGTAAATGTTTAATTACATTTTCAATAAACAGATTAGCTTCATCTTGATTTCTGTTTTTGTATAACACATGATACAAAGGTGAATCAAACCAAAGCTCAAACCATTGTTTTTTTTGTTCTGACATATACACTGCAAAATACGAGAAAGTTGACAGTTTACAAGATATAG
>JANNVS010000244.1:0-15330 GCA_031414515.1 Sphingobacteriales bacterium
TAAAAATTATGAACAAAGAATGTAGCAATTTTATCTACCTTTGTAATATAATCTTATGAAAAAACAATCTTTATATTTTATTTTTATTTTAGTATTTGTATTCACTGCTTGCGAGCAGAAACATTTTTACAACGAATTTAAAACGGTAGATGTGAAAGGATGGAAATCAAGCGACACCACTCAATTTGACATACTAATTGATGATACAAGTGCAATTTATTCTTTATCAGTTTCTGTAAGACATCAGAAAGATTATGAATTCAGCAATTTGTGGTTAACTATTTTTACAGAATATTTAAATGAAAAAAAGGCAGTCAGATTCGAAATTCCTTTATTTAAAAAAGATGGCACGCCTTATGGAAAAGCTTCTGGTAGTTTGTGCACGCAAACGATGCCATTTCAAAAAGAAATTCGATTTCCTGTAAAAGGAAAATATACCATACGAATGGTACAATTGATGCGAAAAGATCCATTAGACGGCATTTCCGACATTGGAGTTGTGCTAGATAAATAAAAACAAAATTAGTTTTGTGCTAATTTGATATTTCTTCTTAACTTTATACAAACGAATTTTATGAAAAAGCTATTTTTTACCATTATGCTGTTTATGTCTATTGCTACTTTTGCACAAACGCTTTCGCGTGGTCCATATTTGCAAAGTTTAACGAATAACAGTATCAAAATTATGTGGCGCACCAGTGATTCGACGAATTCAGTTGTAAGATATTTGAATTCACCTACTTCATTAACAAATACTATTACAGATAATGCTCGTTTAAAAAATCATATCGTTAAAATTCCTTCACTCAATGCAAAAACTACATATTATTATAGTGTTGGTTACGATGCCATTGTTTTGGCTGGAGGCAATGAACAACATCATTTTACAACAGCTATCAGTCCAGGCGATTCCACAACTGGTTTTAAATTTTGGGTGACTGGTGATTTTGGTGGTGGTAGCAATGAACAAATTAAAGTGCGTAGATGGTTCGAAAATTATTTACAATCGAATGTAGTAGACAGTTGGTTGTGGCTCGGTGATAATGTTTATAATAGCGGAACTGATGCAGAATATTCAGCAAAAGTATTTGACAATTATTATGGTTATGATTCCATTTTTCGGTTCTTGCCATTTTATCCAATTCCAGGAAATCATGATTATGAAAGTGTAAATGGAACAGAAGATCCACAGGCACATAGAGGCCCATATTTTGATATGGTTGAAGTTTTTAAAAATGCAGAAATGGGTGGCGTACCATCTACAATGGAAGCATATTATTCTTACGATTATGGAAATACACATTTTTTAGCACTGAATTCAGAAATGTATAGAGTATATGCATTTTGGGATATTTTCGGAACTACATTTAAAACATGGTTAGAAAATGATTTAAAAACATCCACTGAAAAATTTAAAGTAGCGTATTGGCATCAACCACCTTATTCTAAAGGCTCACATGATTCTGACGATTTTTATGAAGTGTTTATGATTAGTATGCGTGAAAAAATATTACCTATATTGGAAAAATATGGAGTTGACCTTGTATTGTGTGGTCATAGCCATGTCTATGAGCGTTCATATTTGATTAACAAACATTACGGAAATTCAGCATCTTTCAAAAGAAACACCATGATAGTTGATAGCAGTTCTGGAAATCCTGATAGTAACCGTACATACATTAAATATACGTATGGCGCTAACAAAGATAAAGGAACTGTTTACAGTGTTGTCGGTAACAGTGGAAAATCTGAAGAAGAAAATGGAAAAATGCACCCAGCAATGTATAAAAAATATGCTGCAAATAAAGGTGTTGGAAGTTTAATATTAGAAGTGAAAGGAAGTATGCTGACTGGTACATATTATAAAGAAAATGGTGAATTATTTGATAAATTTAGAATCATAAAACAAGATTCAACAAGTATTATTTCGGGTATTAGAAATAATTCTACTATCGAAGCATTAAAAGTATATCCAAATCCTTTTTCTAATTCTTTAATTGTAGAATTTGATGCGAAAGAGGTAAAACCAACTTCTATTTCTATTCAAAATGTAATTGGACAATTATTAGTAGAAACTATCTGGAATGGCAAAAGTAATCTTGGTAAAAATAAAATTGAAATAAATAGTTTAGAAAGTTTGCCAAGTGGTGAATACATTATTTCCATTAGGCAGAATGATGATTTAGTGAGCGACAAGTTGGTGAAACTTTAATTTTATTTCTGGTCTAAGAAAATTATATTCTTAGCTCATTACAAAAAAACGCCACCAAAAATTTGGTGGCGTTTTTTATTTAGTAAAATATCCTTAATTATTTTTTATTAAATAAAAATCTATCAATGCTTAATTTTCCAGGGCCTGTTAGCATTAACACCACATAAATTACTAGATAAACAAATGCAGTACTAACCTGATAGCCATGTTCACCTTGACTGATGATATTAAATTTGTCTAATACAAAAACAATATACGACATACAGAAAATAAGTGGAATTAAACCCAACCGAGTTAATAAACCAAATATAAGAAATACACTGCAAAAGAATTCTGCAAAGATAGTCAGCCAAACAGAAACCGCACTTCCTAATCCAAGAAAGTTTACCTGATTTTTCCAATATTCATTTGCAATCATATCGTTTGCATGTATTAGTTTTTCATAACCCAAAAATGCCATCACAACGCCAATTAAAATGCGTAAGAACAACAAGCCAATATCTAATCTTGTATGGTTGTAGTTAATATCAAATAATTTTCTCATATGATAAATATTTAGTTAAAGATATAATTTTAAAATTTCATCTACTCGTTTTTCCACATCAATATTTTTCTCTAAAATTGGCGCATGGTGTGGTTTGATACGTGCATCGATAACTAATGTATCGCAGCACCAGTGTTTGTTTTCAAAACGTTCGTTAATTCCATATATATCGTGCGATGGATTACTTCTTGTAAAAGTTACCCATAGAAAATTATTGAAATTTGCTGAAAGAAAATTTGCATCATCGCAAATAACAATTAATGGCAGATTTGAGATTTGAGATTTGAGATTTGAGATTTTATTAAATTCATCTAACAAATTACTATTGACCAACTCAATTGCTAAAATTCCATTACTAACTAATTTTGTATTTTTGAAAGCTGATGGCAACACAAAATCGCTTGGTAATTCATTTACTAATTCACGTTTTTTTTCACCACAAGCTGCAATGATTACTTTGCTACCAGCATTCAGATTTTCACCTGAATAATCAAGTGTATCTATCGTTGTTTTGGTTTGAAAATGAATATCGCGTGATAAATCTATTCTTTCTAAAATATGATGAAAGAATTTTTCTTCATCATGTGTCGTCAATGTTTCATCATCGCTTTTATCACAAATAAATAAAAACTTTGCTAGCGATAATTGACCAGTTCCTAAAATATGATTCGCAATCGTCAATATTTCTTGCGGTCGTTTATTTTTATAATATGGCGTGTAGCGTTCGCTTCCAATTGCCAGTAATAATGGATGTACACCAGCTGCATCTACTGCATGTACTTCGTGCAAACCAGGAATTTCTGTACTGATGGCTGAGCCAGTCATTTCATGAATCATATTTCCAAATGCAGTATCTTCTTGTGGTGGACGACCAACCACAGTAAAACTCCAAATCGCATTTTTTTTCGCATACACATTTTTTACACGCATCAATGGAAAATCATGTTTCAAAGAATAATAACCTAAATGATCGCCGAAAGGTCCTTCTGGTTTATTTTCATTTGGATATACTTCGCCTGTAATTACAAAATCAGCATCTGTGCTTAAACAAAAACCATCTTCATCATACATATATCTAAAACGTCTTCCACCAAGTGCGCCTGCGAAAGTTAATTCAGACAAACCTTCAGGCAATGGCATCACAGCAGCAAACGAATGCGATGGTGGGCCGCCAATAAATACAGATACTTTCATTGGTTTACCTAAATTATTCCATTTTGTTTGATGTACACCTATACCACGATGCAACTGATAATGTAACCCAACTTCTTTATCTTTTTCATACTCATTCCCTGAAAGTTGAATACGATACATACCTAAATTAGAATGCATCGCTCCAGGTTTATCTGCATCTTCAGAATATACAATTGGAAGCGTAACAAATGCGCCACCATCTTTTTCCCAGCATTGTATTTGCGGCACATCTGAAAGTTTTATTATTTCAAAATGATGTGATGAAACTTTTTTTGGCAATGCTTTCCATGCAGCTAAGGCGACGCCAATATTTTGCAATGGATTTTTTATCGCACTCATCGGATCTGATTTAAGTGCAATCATTTTTTTTACATTGTTTAATGTTTCTCTGAAAATAAATTGACTGCGTTCTGTTGTACCAAATAAATTAGAAACTGCCTGATATTTAGAACCTTTTACTTTCTCAAATAAAATAGCTTTTCCTTTAACTTCAAAAATACGCAAATGTATCGCAGCCATTTCCAAATATGGATCTACTTCTTCTTTGATACGAATCAGTTGACGAGTTTTATCTAAATCATCAATGCAATCTTGTAAGGATTTATAAGCCATAATTTATAGAACAAAAATAACCTATTAAAGTTGAAAATAATAGAATGGCAATGATACTAATCTAAAGATAAAAATATTCTACAATCTTTTTTCCAGCATTTTCATTAACATACCTTTTTTTACAATAGTAGATTGTTGCATACCATTTAGAATAGCCACTTCTTCGTATCTGTCTGATGTAATTTTATTATTCATCATAATATCTTTTAGAATAGCATCTGTAGTTGCCGCAACAATTTTAATGCGTTCAGGAACTACATTTATACGTTTTAGGTCAGACAATGCTTTAAAACCATTCACTGAATAAGTGAAAGAACTTTTATATGTTCCATAATCTTTTTTAGCACACATGCCGTGCAGCACATAAATGTTGTTGTTATACAAATACAAGGTAGTATGTACAAATAAATTCTCATCTGTATTTTTCGGTTGTTGTGGTTTTTGATTACCATATTGCTGATTGGTTTCTTGTTTTTCTTCAGCAATAAAAGTGTAAGTATCTAAATTGTTTATTTTTCCTGATTTTGGATTTGCAATTAATTTTAAGTTATAGGCCTCTAAAATTTCACCTGTAGCATCTTGAAATGTTTTTTGTGAAGAAAGCATCAATATCAATGCTGCATTGCCATTTTTTGGCGCTGCCTGAACTGCTTGTGGCGAATTTTGAAATTGCCAGTCTCTTGGAATTGGATATTCAAATTTCATTTCTGGCTGATAGAATACATAATTTGTTTTATCCAAATAACCTTGACGCGGGTCTGCACCATAAACAATTCCATTTATCATCTGTAAATAACTGTCCCTGTTTATTTGTAAATTGGTTAAATTATTGGTTGCCTGATATTCGGTTGCTAACTTTTTTACATCTACATATCTGTTTCCAGGATCCGGATGTGTGGAATAAAATTCAGGCATACGACCGCCTTCTTTTTCTGTAACACGCTTAAGGGTATAGAAAAAATCTGCCATTTCTTTGGCATCATAGCCAATGGCTGAAGAATATTTAACACCTAACACATCTGATTCTGTTTCATCATCACGAGAAAATTTTAAGAACAATAATTCCATGCCTTGCATCGCTTGTTCCGACATGTTTCTGAGTTTTTCTGAGAAAATCATTCCACCCATAAATGCAATTTGCGTCAACATTTGTTTGGTGTATTGTTGTGCCGAATGTCTTGCTGTAACGTGTCCAATTTCATGACCTAACACACCTGTAAATTGTGCTTCATTATTAAAATGCGCCATAATGCCACGTGTGAAATAAATATAACCACCAGGCACCGCAAAAGCATTAATAACTTCTGAATCTAAAATTCTGAATTCAAAAGGCAAGGTTGGTCGATGCGATTTTGCTACCATCAGCATTCCTTTTCCTTTTATAAATTTTTGTAGCTCTTCATTCGGATATAAACCAAATTGTGCAATTACTGCTGGGTCACTTTCTTTTCCTATCGCTATTTCCTGCTGCTCCGACATAAAACTTAATTGTTTTTTCCCCGAAACTGGATTTACCGTACATGAATTGAAAATAGTAGAAATAACAACTACAAAAAGCAAATTAAAATATTTTTTCATAGTAACATATTAGTCATATAAAATTCAGCAACCTATTTGTATTATAAACAGCACAATATTTATACCACAATTAGAATCGAATGATAAAATAGAAAAGAAATATTTATTTATTTGCTTCAATAAACGTTTTGGCATCTGTATTAAACTGCTGCCATTCTTCAAAGTGCGGTAAATGACCTGATAACTGATATTTAGAATTATCAAAAGTAAAACTTGTAGAGCCAATATTTGTAGCAAATTTTTGTGCTAAATTATCTTTTGGCAACAATCCGTCATTAGCACCCCAAACCAGCATCACTGGTAATTTGATTAGATTTAATTTTGATGTTAAATCCAAATGAGTATAAATTGATTGTCCTTCATAAGTTAATGTGGCTGGTGCAAATTCTGAATTGTTGTAGGCTAAAGATAGTTCAACCTTTGGTGTGCTAATAGATTGCACTTGTATATTTATTCCGTTGGATACTATTCCGCCAACCTGAACGAGATATACCTGATGTTGTTTAATTTCCTTATATGTAATAATAGGATGTATATTGTAGTATTGTTTACAGTTATTCCAATAATCTATATTCGCATTGAGAGCAATCATAGAATCGGCTTTATTCAATAACCAAGCAATTGACAATTGAGAGCCATTCTGGATATCATATGCTGGACTTTCTATGATGGCACCTTTTATTTTATTTTGATGAACTGTATCCAATAAATAATAGGTTGCTAATCCGCCACCCCAACTTGCACCATGTATAAATACTTTGTTTGCCTTTGCCACCTGCTTTGTAAAGTCAACAATATTATCCAAATCTTCGCTGAATTGTTCGATAGTCATTTCACTCGGTTTAACATTTCCTTGTGTAACACCAGAACCGCGTTGGTCATAATAAATTACTTTATAATATTTTTCAATTTCTTTCCAATAAATATTTGCTCTCTCACCTTGTGCTGTGCCACCAGGACCTCCATGTAAATAGACTATGGCAATTTCTGAATTTATATTTCCACAAACACGCACTGGTAATGCAATTGAGCCTACTTTTACAAAATAATAATTATCTACCTGATCGCCGTTTGGTTTAGGGTCTGGAGAACAAGCAACAACTGTAAAAACAGTTATGAAAAATATAAATACTATTCTAAAATTCATTTGCATTTCCTATTCTTTTATTTTTCTAAAAACATAGGATAATCCTATCTCTGCATAAATATGTCTTATCCATTTCTGGTTACTCGGATAACGATAAAATACACCGGTTCCAAAATTTAAAGCCAATGGTGTTTTCATGTTTTTTGAAAAATCATAACCTGTAACAATTTTTCCACCGACAATTACATTGTGATAACCAAATAATATTTCTTTAAAAGAACCATCATCCTGACGTTCATAGGTTGGTGCATTCATTTTAGTAAACATATATCCAACATCAACATTTACTTCAATAAAGACACCTTTATAAAATGTATGACGATATGCCAATTCAGGTATGAAGAAAATTGCTGTATTAAATCTCTTTCTGTAGATGTAACCAAAAGTTGGTTTAATATAAATTTCTCTTTCTATAATACGTGGACTGTAAGTACTTTTTCCTTTATTTAATTTCGGCGTATACAAAAGGCGTATACTGCCACTAACCGACATGCCCAAATTTATATTTGGAGGTTTAAATAATTCCAAGTCTGTAATACCTGAAATAGTAGCTAGGTATTTTTTGTTTTTTAATCCTTCCGATTTAAGAATGTCATTATATTTATTTTCCTGTGCCTGAGTAGCACCAAGTATAAAAACTAAAAAGAAGAAAAGATATAGCGATTTTTTTCTCATTCTATACAATAAATAAGACTGCAAAATAAAGAAAAATAAGGAGTTTTTAAGATTGTTAACGATTTTAAGTATAATTGGTATCCTTACTGTTTTATAAAGTACAATCAATTTGTAAAATTAAATAAAAAAAGGTGCACCATTTGGTGCACCTACATTCTAAATAACCAAAAAACTATTTATAGAGTACAAAGTTCTTAAACTCTACTTGAAGTACTATTATAGTGGTGGTAAAATTACTTTATTAATTACGTGTACTACACCATTGCTAGCTTCAATATCCGTTGCTGTAATATTAGCAACACGGTCATTTTCGTCTGTGATTTTTGCACCACCAGCAAGACCGATTGTAAATGTTGTTCCTGTTAATAGTGGATTTACTACCTGACCTTCTGTTAAAGAACCAGCCAATACTTTTGCACCCACAGTATGATACAATAATACATTAGCAACCGTTGCAGAATCTAAATCATCCAAACTTGTTGCATCTAATTCATCTAATAAAGCAATAAATGCATCATTTGTTGGTGCAAATACAGTAAGTGGCCCAGGTCCTGTTAATGCACCAACTAAACCAGCTTTTACTACAGCTTGTACTAAAATACTAAATTGTGGATCGCTTTGTGCAATCTCTACGATGTTTTTCAATGGCTCTGGATCTTCTTCTTTACATGCTGTAAAAGAGAATGCGACTGCTACGATAGCTAAGAGTGTTAATTTAATTTTTTTCATGTTGTTTATTTTTTAAATGATTGAATAATAAATACTTTAACATGATTAATTTTATTTTGTTCAACATTTATGAAAATAAATTAAACAAAATGTTTTTTTAACATTTTGTTTAATTTTAGCTGATAAAACCAGATAGCTTAGTTTAATTAAATACTAAAATAAAATTGAAACAATTAAACAAAAAGACTAATGCAATTTTTTAAGGATTTCAATGGCAGCTTTGGCAATCACAGTTCCTGGTCCGAAAATACCAGAAACTCCAGAGTTGTATAAGAAATCGTAATCTTGTTTTGGAATAACACCACCACAAACGACTAAAATGTCATCGCGTTTTATTTTTTTGAGCGCATCTATTAATTGAGGAATTAATGTTCTGTGTCCGGCTGCTAATGAAGATATTCCAATTATGTGTACATCATTTTCTGCTGCTTGCATGGCAGCCTCTTTTGGTGTTTGAAATAATGGTCCGATGTCTACATCAAAACCAATATCAGCAAAAGCTGTGGCAATAATTTTAGCACCACGATCGTGTCCGTCTTGTCCAATTTTTGCTACTAAAATACGCGGCCTTCTACCTTCTTTTTCTGCAAAAAAATCTGCTAAGTTTCGTGCTGTTTGAAAATCTTCGTTCATTTTTATTTCTGATGAGTAAACACCTGCAATACTACGTATCGTTGCTTTGTATCTTCCAAAAACTGTTTCTAAGGCTGATGAAATTTCGCCTAAGGTAGCACGTCTTCGTGCTGCTTCTATAGATAAAGCTAATAAATTTTTATCGTTGTTTTTTGCAGCTTCCGTTATCTGATTTAAAATATCTTCTACTACATCATTATCTCTTTTTGATTTGATGTCTTTTAATCTGGCAATTTGTTTATCGCGCACTTCAGCATTATCAATATTTAAAATATCAATTTCCTGTTCATCATCTGTTTGAAATAAATTGACACCAATAATATTATCCTGTCCGCTGTCAATACGTGCTTGTTTTTGTGCGGCGGCTTCTTCAATTCGCATCTTTGGTATACCTGCTTCTATTGCTTTCGTCATGCCGCCGTAACTTTCTATTTCTTCGATTAAAGTCCATGCTTTGCGTGCTATATCATCTGTCAATTTTTCTACATATTCAGAGCCAGCCCATGGATCTACCGTTCTGCAAATGTCAGTTTCTTTTTGCAAATAAATTTGTGTGTCGCGTGCAATTTTTGCAGAGAAATCTGTTGGCAAAGCAATAGCTTCATCTAATGCATTGGTATGCAAAGATTGAGTACCGCCAAAAATTGCAGCCATTGCTTCAACACAAGTACGAGTTACATTATTAAACGGATCTTGTTCTGTTAAACTCCATCCACTGGTTTGACAATGCGTTCGTAATGCTAAACTTTTTTCTGAAGTTGGATTAAATTGTGAAACTAGTTGCGACCATAATAAACGCGCAGCACGCATTTTTGCAATTTCCTTAAAATGCTGCATGCCAATTCCCCAGAAGAAAGATAATCGTGGAGCAAAATCATCAATATTCAAACCGGCTTTGATACCTGTTCTGATATATTCTAAACCATCTGCCAACGTATAAGCTAATTCTATTTCAGGTGTGGCACCAGCTTCTTGCATGTGATAACCGCTAATGGAAATAGAATTAAACTTTGGCATGTACTTACTGGTATATTCAAAAATATCCGAGATAATTTTCATGGATGGAGTTGGTGGATAAATATAGGTATTTCGCACCATGAACTCTTTCAAAATATCATTTTGAATGGTTCCACTTAATAATTTTTGCTCGATGCCTTGTTCTTCTGCAGCAACGATATAGAAAGCAAGAATTGGTAAGACAGCGCCATTCATCGTCATCGATACAGAAATTTTATCTAACGGAATTTCGTCAAACAAGATTTTCATATCTTCTACCGAATCGATGGCAACTCCTGCTTTTCCTACATCGCCTTGCACACGCTCATGATCAGAATCATAGCCGCGATGTGTAGCTAAATCGAATGCGACTGATAGACCTTTTTGTCCTTGAGCTAGATTCTTTTTATAAAACTCATTTGATTTTTCTGCAGTTGAAAAACCTGAATACTGTCTGATTGTCCATGGTTGATTGACATACATGGAAGAATATGGACCACGTAAAAATGGTGCAATACCTGCAATATAATTTTGTTGAGGAAGAAAATTGTTTTCAGTAGTATGTAGTTGTTTATCTTTTTCTTCCAAATCTTCAAAAGAAATATTTTTCACATCTATTGTCATTCAGTAAAGATACGTAAGAGTTGTAAGTTGCAAGAATAAGTAACAAAAAAAAATAGTAATTACTTAGCTGTTATAGTAATTTCAATTTCTTTGCTTTCATTCACTTTTATTTGTAATACTTGTTTTAGAGCATCAAAAGTTTGTGTATAATTAGTTGTACCATTCACTACTAAATTATAACCATTTGGATAATGACGATTTGGTATAAAAATTTCCGTTGGTTGATTTATAGATGCATTTGAATTAAATGTCATTTTAAATATTTTTGAATTTGGTTGGTAGCTAAATGATTTTAGCTCACCTGCTGTTGCACTCGGATATACTCTCGATGCTAAATTCAACGCAGGATTTTCCGACATATCGTCAGGATTGCTTGGAAAATAACCAAAATAAGACCAACTGGCTTTGATTTCATCAAATGCCTCCATATGCTTATTCAAAAAAATTTCCCAGTCGGGAAAAACTGCATAATTTATACTTGCCCATTCGCCAATATAAATCGGTATTTGTTGTTTTTGCTGTATTGCTTTGTAATTATTTTTTAATGCCGTTAGATATTGTGTATATGAGTTTTGAATACTGTTGGTTGTCGCCGGATCATGTATCGCTAAATCTGCAAGATAACAATGAGGCGCAAATACTAAATGTTTAACACCACTTCTATCATCATTTATTACAGGAAGTTTAGTTTGAAAATTTGCCAGTTCTTTGGTATTAAATAGTACGCTTGGTTCAAAAAATATATACTTATCCCGCTCTGTCTTTCTCATTTCCGTTATATATTTTTTATATAAACCAGGCAATAATTGAGATTCCAAATTTGTATTGAGTATTGTGCTAATTACACCGTCGCCCCAAGGTTCATTAATAATATCATAGCCTAATACATAGGGATTATTCTTCAGTCTTTCAGCAATATATTTCGAAGCCTTAATAAATTCATTTTGTAAATAAGGATAATTTTTATAATCCCAAAACCGACGTGTGGCTTCCTGAGCAGCCGGATTTGCATTGCCTGGTAAAGTTGGAATATCTTGCGCATTTCCATATGGAGCTTGCCATGTTCCTCTCAATTTATCCTGACTACTGGTGGCTGTTCCATTCACTGCTAAAACAACATAGATACCTTCATTTGTAAATGTTTCCACTACTTTTACGATAGAATCTAATTTGTTTGATGCAAATAAAGCACTATCAGGTTCAATAGCATTCCAACTCCAAAATAGTCGCACCGAATTTAAACACCATTCATTGATTAATCTTCTCGCACTAGTAGAATTATAACGTGTATAGCCGCCTGGATCATCATTAGTATATAAACTTACTCCATGAAAAATTAAAGTTCTTCCAAAATTATCCTGAAAAATATTAGAATTTTCAACATAATTATTTTCTACTTTTTCTTTTTTACAGCTAATAAAAAAGAAAACTAGTAGATAAACAATTGAGATATGTTTATTTCTCATAAAAAACATGATTTATTTTGATGTAAGTTCAATAGTAATTTCTTTTGAATTTTCAGGTGTAGAAAATTTCAGTACTTGTTTATCTGCGTCAAAACTCTGTGTGTAATTGGTAGTGCCATTCACTATTAAAATATAACCATTTGGATAATGACGATTTGGAATAAAAATTTCCGTAGGTTGACTAATTGCTGCATTTGAAATAAATGTCATTTTAAATTCTTTTGTGTTAACATCAAAACTAAATGATTTTAATTTTCCTGCTGTTGCTTTTGGATATGCTCTTATTAAATGTGGCAAAATTGCAGTCTCCGATTTGTCTGCGTTCAACGGACTCCAACCGCCAAGGTCATTGCTCCAATAAGTCCAGTGCCATTGATTTCTGTCTGATATTTCGTTGAAATCTGTTAAATATTCTGCAAAACCTGCCTGAGATGGCGACAAACCAAATTCACCACAGACTAAAGGAATATTTCCATGTTTTATTGTTTCTATTAATCGCTGTTTTTCCCAATCTTTTAATTGTTGTTTTGAAGTAGGTGTATAACCATTTCCTTCGTGCGTATCATAAGGATAGCAATGTGGTGCATATACTAATTTTGACGTACTTCGTGTATCTTTAATCACTGATAAATTTGATGGTGATCCAAATGTAACAGGTGCTGGAGTGGGCTCAAAAAAGATATATTTATTCGGGTCTATATTTCTCAAAGCAGGAATTAAACGATTGTAAAATGCAGTTAGTTGCACACGTTCAAACTCACCTGTCAGAAATACTTTTATTATATCGCCACCCCAGGGCTCATTCATTAAATCATAACCTATAACATAAGGATTGTTTTTAAAACGTGTTGCAATTTTTTGCCATGCCAATATATAGTGGTCTTGTAAATCTTTATGATCGGAATATGACCAAAAATTAATCCAGCTATTAATAACAGTAGGGTCGATATTTTTCAACCACCACGGTGTACCACCTGGTAAAATTATTGGAGCAGCACCGTTTGTTCGGCAAGCCCAATCCGGTGCACCGTTGCCACCCACTAAAGCGCCATAAACATCCTGATGCATATCAATCATCACATACATACCACGTGATGTATACCAGTTAACCCTTGTTTCTAATTCATTTATATAATTTTCATCATACACACCTTTTTCAGGCTCTATTGCCACCCATGATGTTAAATAGCGAACAAAATTAAACCCAAAAGCTGTGTCTTCCCTTTCAACATCAGATTCAGAAACCCAAGGATGGTAATTTCCATATTTAGCACTGCTTGATGTATTTAATCCATGCAAAATTAATTGCCTGCCATATTGATCCTGAATGATTGTTGGATCTTCCGAAATCGAATTTGTATTTGTTTCTTTTTTACAAGAAAAAATTATGAGTGGAATTAAAATGAAAATGTAATAACGTTTCATATCACTAAGATAAGAAATAGCATCATAAATAGGTATATGCTTTAGACAAAAATATCACCTGTTAGATAACAAACTGCCTGACCGCTCATTTCAACTCTATCTTCTAAAAATTTGCATTTTAAGTATCCTGATCTTTCTGATAATTGCATCGCCGTTAAATCAATATTATTTAGTTTTTTAGACCAAAATGGAATCAATACACAATGAGCAGAGCCGGTTACCGGATCTTCATTTACACCTAGTTGTGGTGCGAAAAACCTTGATACAAAATCTACTTCTTTACCTTTTGCTGTAATAATTAAACTTTTCTCCAATTGATTGATCAATGAAAAATCAGGTTGGCAATTTTGTACTGCATCTTCATCATCTAACAACGCTACATATTTTGATTTAGAATCGTAAAATGCAATTGGATGTGTGCCGATGGCTTGTGATAATATTTCAGGAACTTTTATAGATTGTGTTTCAATTGCAGGAAAATTTAACGTAATCCAGTCTTCATTCTTAGTAACGAATAAATCACCAACCATACACGTAAAATGAATTTCATTTTTATCGTAACCTAAGAAATTATAAATAACGTAAGCAGCTGCTAAAGTGGCATGACCACACAACTCAATTTCTACGGTTGGTGTAAACCATTTGATATGATATACATCATTTTCTATTACAAAAAAAGCGGTCTCTGCTAAATTATTTTCCGCAGCAATTTGTTGCATCGTTTCAGTTGGCAACCATTTTTCTAAGGGTACTACTGCCGCAGGATTTCCTTTAAGTACTTGGTTAGTGAAGGCATCTATTTGATAAATTTTTAGCATTTTATTGTAAAAATAATGAATTGTAAATTGATTTCAGTAATAATACTATCTTTAACTTATTAACCTTAGGTTACTACTAATATTTATCTTTTACTTAATTTTGCAAAAAAAACAATGGATACTTACGCTTTAATATTGTTGATTGCAATGCCAATTTTTCTAGTATTAATTCTCGTAGAGCTTTTCGCTTATAAATTCAAAAACCTAGATTACAACCATATAGACGGTTTTGCAAGCCTATATTCTGGCATGACTAACACTATCAAAGATGTTTTAGGATTAACTATTATCGTTTTTTCTTATGACTTTTTATTCAATAAACTTTCTTTATTTCACTGGGAAAGCATAAATGCACTCACCTATTTATTTGCTTTTTTGATTTTGGATTTTGGTGGTTATTGGCAACATAGGATATCACATACTGTAAATTACTTTTGGAACATTCATATTGTACACCATAGCAGCGAAGAATATAATTTACCTTGTGCTTTACGTCAACAATTTGCTGTTGTAACCAATTTGCTTTCTACATTTTGCACTGGCATTCTTCTGGCATTAATTGGTGTACCAAAAGAAGTTTTTATAATTGTAGCTCCCATACATTTGTTTATGCAGTTTTGGTATCATACAAGATTGATTGATAAAATGGGATTTTTAGAAAAGATAATTGTAACACC
>JANNVS010000245.1:0-4136 GCA_031414515.1 Sphingobacteriales bacterium
AAGTTTTGAAAATGATTTGAAAGCGGATTCTTTAGAAACCGTTGAACTTATAATGGATTTTGAAAAAGAATTCAATATTATTATTCCGGATGAACAAGCTGATAAAATTAAAACAGTAGGCGAAGCAATTGCTTATTTAGAAGCAAACGTATAATATTTTCTGTTTTATAGTTTTAAATCTTCAGAAGAAATAGTACTATCTTAGATGCATTGTATCAATGCATTACATTCCTTTAAATCAATCATATGAATTTTAATCGTGTAGTGGTAACAGGAATAGGTGCCATTACACCGGTTGGAAATTCAATTCCTTCATTTTGGAAAAATATGATGGATGGCGTAAGTGGTGCTGATGTTATAACTCGTTTTGATACAACTAAATTCAGGACTCAATTTGCTTGTGAAGTAAAAAATTTTAATCCTGAAAATTTCTTTGATAAAAAAGAACTCAAAAAATTAGACCCTTTTGGACAGTATGCTTTAGTAGCTTCAGATGAAGCCATAAAAGATGCAGGAATATTAGATTTTTCAGAATTAAATAAAAAAAGAGTAGGAGTTCTGTTTACTTCAGGATTTGGTGGTGTTCAAACTTTTCAGAAAGAATTATTAGAATATTTTGAAAATGGAAAAAATCCTAGATATTTTAGTCCATTTTTTATTCCACGAACACTACTGGATTTAGTAGGTGGAAGTATTTCAATTAAATATGGTTTCAAAGGCATGAATTTTTCTGTGGTAGCCGCTTGTGCAAGTTCTACCATAGCCTTGATAGATGGCTTAAATTATATTCGATTAGGTAAGGCAGATGTACTTATTGTTGGTGGTTCAGAAGCATCTATAACAGAAGTTGCCATTGGTGCATTTGGTGCTATGAAAGCCTTATCTGAAAGAAATGACAATCCAAAGTCAGCCTCAAGACCGTTTGATTTAAATCGAGATGGCTTTGTTATGGGTGAAGGTAGCGGTTGCATGGTTATTGAAAGTTTAGAACATGCTAAAAAAAGAGGTGCGAAAATTTATGCTGAATTAGCTGGTGGAGCCATGAATGCAGATGCTTATCATATAACAGCGCCACATCCAGGAGGAGAAAGCGTAGTAAACGTGATGAAAGAAGCTTTGGAAGATTCAAATTGTACATTCGAAGAAATTGATTATATAAATGTTCACGGAACCTCAACACCGTTAGGTGATATTGCAGAATCAAAAGCCATACAAGAGGTTTTTTGTGAGCATACTTACCAATTGAACATAAGCGCCACTAAATCCATGACAGGACATTTAATGGGCGCTGCTGGGATTGTAGAGGCTATTGCCTCTGTCTTAGTAATTGAACATAATTGCATACCGCCAACAATTAATCATTTTACAGATGATCCAATCTTTGATTCAAAATTAAATTTTACATTTAATACTTTTCAAGAGAAAAAAGTAAATGCAGTCCTTTCCAATAATTTTGGATTTGGAGGCCATAATGCTTCAGTTGTTTTTAAACGATTTATTGAATAATATTAATTTACAATCTATGTTTTCTTTTTTTAAAAAGATTTTCTTTCCTAAAAAATATAATAAAGCACAATTTCTGTTTGTAGACATTTATGAACAAGTGAAAATATATCCTTTAAATTCAGAAGAAAATTATATTCGT
This sequence comes from Sphingobacteriales bacterium, assembly GCA_031414515.1. Classification (GTDB taxonomy): domain Bacteria; phylum Bacteroidota; class Bacteroidia; order Chitinophagales; family JADIYW01; genus JADJSS01. Next base: position 1,646 of record JANNVS010000245.1, read on the forward strand.
GCTTTAACACATTCTTCCTTCACAAAAAAAATTGAAGAAAAAAATGAACGATTAGAATTTTTGGGCGATGCCGTTATTAATTTTTGTGTGGCAGAAGGGTTATATTATAAAATGGAAGGAAAAGATGAAGGAACATTAACAAAAGCAAGAGCATCCATTGTGAATAGAAAAAATTTAAATAGAATTGGAATTGAGATTGGTATTCCAAAATACTTACGTCATAAGTTATCTGATAAACAATTGGAAGAGGCGCCAGATATTATAGGTAATGCGTTTGAAGCTTTGATGGGTGCTTATTTTTTAGATTATGGAATGCACGATTCGGAAATTTTTGTTGGCCAATTATTAATGAAAGATTTTGATGTAGAAAATTTCCATAAAAACATATCTGACCCAAAAAGTTTTTTACTAGAATGGGTACAATCAAAAAAGAAACAAATTTATTTTGAACATCTAACAGCACCAAATTCAATTGGTCTGTTTTCTGTAACGCTTAGAATTGATGGCGAAGACAAAGCAAACGGAACAGGAAAAAATAAAAAAGAAGCAGAGCAGGATGCCTGCTGGTCTGCAATTAAAAGTTTAGAATTGGATAATTGAAATTATTTTGATATTTCTAATCCACTCAGTAGGTTTTCTAACTCATCTTTAAACTCTTTAAATAAACTTTGAGAAGTATAGGTAAGAAATTGCAACGAACCGTTTTCATCAGAGTAGTAGTAACCTAAATAAGAAATTTTTATACCTTTCACGGTTCCATTCATTTGCATACAATAAACTTTCTTATCATTCACCATTCGGTAATCTTCAAAAACTACTTTCATGTCAGGACCAATTGCTTTTGCATTATCCAATGCAATGCCTTTTAAGGTTTCTAATGGTACTTCTATTCTTTCTGTAATAATCAAAGCATATGCGTCTTTGCCTTTTAGTTCAAATTCGTACTCAGATGCATCTTCACTAGTTGATTTTTCAAAACTCCATTTTTTAGTATTTATATGTACACCGACATTAGTTAAGTTCTTGCTTTTTAAGAAAAATCCAGCATCTTTACTTTTACTAAATGATGTTTTATTTGTTGAGATTTCTTTCGCTTCTTTGGTCTCTTTGTCAGCATAATCCCATGTTTTGTTTTCATATAAGATGACTTCATCTCCATTTTCACTTATTGCTTTAACTTGTGCAGAACAATAAATAATATTCATCAGACAAAATAAAAATGCAATTTTTTTCATTGTATTTTTTAATTAAGATTTTAAAGCTAAAATAAAACCAAGTACTAATAATGGCGTGAAGACAAACCATTCTAAACCAGCAGCAGCTAAAATTGAACCTCCAATTATACAGCAACCACCAAAAATAGTATTTTGTAAACCACTGCCAATAGGTTTTTTCTTCTCTACCAATTCTGTTTCAAATCGTTTAAATGCTTCTGATAAAACCAATGGCGAACGTGTAATAATATCTAAAAACTCTGGTGCACTTTGTAATTGTGTTTTTAGTAAGTCAAGTGGATTTACTTCGCCTAGCAACATTTTTCGCAGGTGTTTTTTACTTACCTTTTGAATATCAAAACCTGGCATAATTACATTTCCAACACCTTCAAAAGTAATAATTGCTTTTACCATTAATACTAATTCCAAAGGATAGTATAAACGATACTTAGAGCCTAAAGACACGGATTCTAAAATTAGTTTAGCTAGCGAGAACTCTTTAAAATTGGGCGATTTCAGCCATTTTGTTCCTACAGCCACAAATTCTTTTCTAAATCCTTCTACATCACTGCCTTTTCCTTTTCGTGCAATTAAAGTTAAATAACGAGCTGCACCATGTGGGTCGCCAGTCACTAAACTATTGAAATAATACAACATTGCTTTTCGTGTAGAATCTTCGAAACGACCTACCATTCCTAAGTCTATAAATCCAACCTGTGGTCCATTTGGTCCATCCATAATCATTAAGTTTCCTGGATGCAAATCAGCATGAAAGAATCCATCATGGTATAACATTTGTATAATGGCATAAGAACCATAGTCTGCTATCTTCTCTCTATCTTCTTCGTTGTATCTTTCATATGCTCGAATATCAGGTTTAATTCCGCGAATAAATTGCATACAAATTAAATCACTCGTAGAAAATTGTCTATAAATTTTTGGAAAATGTATTTCTGGATGTTTCGTAAAATTAGCAGTAAATTCTTCCGCATTATCAGCTTCTAATTTAAAGTCAACTTCTTTGTTTGTATATTCACAAAATTCTGTAAACATATTCTTAGGCTGTAAATGTGGAATAAATAATTCCAGAAAACCACCCATTATTTTTATTATTCTACTATCTGTCTGAATTATTTCACGCGTGCCTGGTTTTATTAATTTTAAAACCACATCTTCGCCAGTTCTTAAGGTAGCTCTATGTGTTTGTGCAATAGAAGCGGAGCCAAGTGGGTTTTGTTTTACTTCGGTAAATACACGATGGATAGGCTGTCCGATTT
>JANNVS010000246.1:0-17207 GCA_031414515.1 Sphingobacteriales bacterium
TGGAAAAGTAAACATTTATAGCGCTGGCGTTGAAACACATGGTGTCAATCCAAAAGCGATATACTTTATGAAAGAGGATAGTATTGATATTTCACATCACACATCAAATAACGTTTTAGATTATCAAGATATAGATTTTGATTTTGTGATTACAGTTTGTGATAATGCAAAAGAAGCATGTCCGTATTTTCCAACAACAGCCATAAAACTACATCACAATTTTACAGATCCGTCTAGAACAAAAGGTACAGAAGAAGAAATTGCAACTTCATTTAGAAAGACAAGAAATGAAATAAAAGAATACTGTAAATTTTTTATAGAAGAAAATATACATTAAATATATTTTCCTTCTTGTTCTTCAGGTATGTCTGCAGATAAACCGTGTCCTATTATATCTGCAATAATTTTTACGAATACAAACAGACTTACACACGCTATCATAGCACTTTTATGATGCCAATGTAAATTCTCAGTAATACCTTTATATAAAAAAGTGCCTAATACAACTACAACATGTACGACAATAATATGAGCATCTAAAATCTGAAAATTATCTATTGGTTTAGCATTTTTATACTTATCATTTAATATAAACAACACTAGAAATTCTATAAAATTGTATAAAATAAAACTCAAAAGAGTTATCTTATAAAAAGCACCTTTAAAAAAGATTACTTCAAACATACTTATGGCGTCTTCTTTTTGACTGGCTAGAAATCCTAGGAAAACAACTATAAATAAGAGGTAGAAAAAAAATATTCCTGTTCTGATAATAAAAAATTTAAATGCCAGACCCATTTTGCCGAAAAGAGTAGCTGAAGCATCACCTTGAGCAACTAATATTTTTAAAAGCCGAAACGTACTGATAATTAATAATTCAATCCAGTATATATATACGACAGAAAAAAGTGTCCAATTGTAATTGATAACACCATATAACGGAAATAGGTTAGAAAAGATTATTAAGGGCAAAAAAACATTTTTGTTTTTAGGTAAAATAATTTTTTTATTATCATAATACATATGAATAAATTTATAGTTTCTGTTATCAAATATAATAGCTAATTTTAGGATATGCCTAACAGAGATGTACACAATATGAGAGAAAGTTACGAATCTTCTTTCCTTTTAGAAGAAAATTGTGACTCAAATCCATTTCATCAATTTGATAACTGGTTTCAGCATGCCATTGATTCAAAATTGATAGAACCGAATGCAATGACACTAGCCACAGTTGGAAAGAATGGTCAGCCATCCGCAAGGATTGTATTATTAAAAAGTTTCAATAAAGATGGTTTTGTTTTTTATACTAATTATGAAAGTAAAAAAGGCGGTCAGATGAAAGAAAACCATAAAGTCGCTATACTTTTCTGGTGGCAGGAACGACAGGTGAGAATTGAAGGCACAGTACAAAAATCATCATCAGAATTGAATGATGTTTATTTTCACTCAAGGCCTACAGATAGCCAGTTGGCGGCAACTATTTCTGACCAAAGCAAAATAATACCCAACAGAGATTTTTTAGATAAATTATTTCAGGAAAAGCAAGTGGAATTTTTTGACAAAGAAATTCCTTTAAAAGAAAATTGGGGCGGTTATATCGTAGTACCTAGTTTATTTGAGTTCTGGCAAGGCAGAGAAAACCGATTGCACGATAGAATACAATACACATTATTAAGCGAAGATTCTTGGAAGATGGAACGATTGGCACCATAAAAAAAACCTCAACATTGTTGAGGTTTAAATTTTCTTAGTTAGAAGTAATCTTATTTTTTGTTAACCGCATCAGATAACTCTTTGCCAGCTTTGAATTTGACTAAAGTTTTAGCAGGAATTTTAATTTTAGCTCCTGTTGAAGGATTTCTGCCATCTCTTTTTGCTCTTTTTGCAGTACTAAAAGTACCGAATCCAATTAAGGTTACTCTATCAGCTTTTTTCAAAGCTTTACGAATGCTATCTAAGACGGCACCCAAGGTGTCATTTGCTGTTGCGTTAGTTACTCCTGCAGCATCAGCGATTACTTTTACTAAATCTCCTTTGTTCATTTTGGTTTTATTTACAAGTTAAAAAAACATTATGTTACAAAGTTAAATGCTTTATTGATTTATCCAAATAAATCAGGTAAAATGTTAGTAAAAATGGATGTCTGTGTAAAATTCGCTTTGTAAGTGCTTTGTTTTATTGGTATCTACGCAGAAAAAGAGGTGCCGCACCCACAGGTTGTTGAAGCATTAGGATTATTATAAATAAATCCTCTATTATCCAGACCTCCTTTGAAATCGATTTCACAATCGTTCAAATAGATTTCCTGCGATTTATCTATAATTAATAAAATACCTTCTATTTCAAAAACATGATCGTTTTCTTTTGGTGAGTCAAAGTCTAGAATATAACTAAACCCGGCACATCCACCACCTTTTACTCCTAAACGTAGCCCATATTCAGAAGAATAGTTTCCCTTTAATAATAAATTCCTTACCTCAAGTATAGCATTTTGTGTAAGGGCAACTGGTATTTTATTTTCTATAAAAGTTTCCATAATACAATAAACAATAATATGCCAAAGTTAGTTCAAAATTTGAAAAAAAGCATAAAAATAGAGTTTAAAAATCAACGTTTAAGAAGTACGATTTTTAGTAAAAATAGCCTAATTTTGTTTTTCATTAGAATTTGTAATAATAATTTTCTTATTAAATAGAACATAACTATGGAATTATCAGATATTTTAGAACTGCTTAAGTATGTAATTCCATCTTTAGTTTCTCTAGGAGGCGTTTATTTGATTATAAAGGTTTTTATTGACGATGAAAATCAACGAAGGAAACAGGAAATAAATAAAACTGTTCTTTTGGAACAATGCAAAGTATCATTACCACTTCGCCTTCAAGCCTACGAACGAATAATTGTTTTTTTAGAAAGAATGCATCCTTTTAGTTTATTACAACGTGTTTATCTGCCAAATATGCTGGTCGCAGAATTTCAATTAGAATTGATTAAAAGTATCCGGGCTGAATATGAATATAATCTATCACAGCAAATATATATTAATGATGACGCTTGGCAAATAGTGGCTACATCAAAAGAAGAAACCATCAAAATAATAAATATGTTTGCCTCTCAAATGCCAATGGAAACCGATGCAATTGAATTAAATAAAGCAATTTATAATTACTACATACAAACTAATAAAGAAGTTCCTGTACAAATAGCCATAAACTTTGTAAAAAGTGATGTCAAAAACTTATTTTAAAATTGCAATTCTATTACTTTCAATTGTTTTAATTGGAGCTTGTAAAAGCTACTATCCAATTCAAAACAAAACATCTTTATTGAAAGTTAATAATTCTGTTCATGCAGATGAAAATATTAAGTCTTATTTCAAACCATATAAAGATTCATTAGATAAAATAATGAAAGTGCCTTTGGCAGAATTGGAAGAAGACCTTGCTAAAAAAATACCTGAAAGTACACTCGGCAATTTTATGGTCGATATGTTGAAAGTAAAAACTGAAGAATATTACGGACAAAAAATTGATGTAGCTATTTTAAATTATGGTGGAATTCGTGTGCCATCTTTAACAAAAGGAACATTAATGGTAGAACACGCTTATTTATTAATGCCTTTTGATAATTATTTAACTGTACAAATTCTCACAGGGCAACAACTTATTGATTTTTGTGATTCGATGGCAATGAAAAAAGGTTGGCCAATTTCAGGAATGTCTTTTCAAATAAAAAATGATAAAGCTGTAAATATTTTAGTTAATAAAGAACCAATTATCTTGATAAAAAAATACAATATAGCATTAAGCGATTATTTGGCAAATGGTGGCGATGGAATGACATTTTTAAAATCCATACCACAATTACAAACAGGAAAGCTATTTAGAGATGCAATTATAGAATATTGGTCTGAACAGACAAAAGCAGGTAAAAAAATTAATGCTCAACTTGAAAATCGGATAAGCAATGCAGAATAGAAGAGATTTTTTAAAAACCAGCTTGGTTGGAAGTGCAATTCTAAGTGTTATTTCATCACCCAAACAACTTTTGGCAAAAGAAGTTGAAACACAATTAACTATTCTACATACAAATGATGTTCATAGTCATATAGAGCCTTTTGCAGATGATGATAAAAAATATCCGGGCTTAGGTGGTGCAGAATATCGGGCAACGATTATAAAAAATGTTAGAAAACAGACAAACAATGTCTTGGTATTAGATGCCGGAGACATTTTTCAGGGAACACCATATTTTAATTTTTTTCATGGTGATTTGGAAATTGATTTAATGAATAAAATGGGTTACGATGCAGCAACAATAGGTAATCATGATTTTGATGGTGGTATTGATATGTTGGCAAAACAAATTTCGCGTTCAAATTTTCCTTTTGTAAATTGCAATTATGATTTCTCTGATACACCTGTTGATGGCAAAGTGCATAAATATATTATTCTTAAAAAACAAAAATTAAAAATTGGCATTACTGGATGCGGTATTGAATTGAACGGTTTAGTACCAGATAAACTCTATCTGAAAACAAAATATTTAGATCCAATAAAATGTGTTCAGGAACAAGTTGATATTTTAAAAAATAAAGAGAACTGTCATTTTATAATTTGTCTGTCTCATTTAGGATATAAATATAATAATGCAAAAGTATCAGATATTATGTTAGCAAAACAAACCAATAACATCGATTTAATCATTGGAGGTCACACACATACTTTTTTAGAAAATCCAGAGGAACAAAAAAATAAAGTTGGAAAAGTAGTATTAATTAACCAAGTTGGATGGGCAGGACTACAAATTGGACAATTAGAATATTTATTTGAAAAAAAATTCAGAAAAAAGTTATCAAACTATCAAACTGTAATTGTTGATAAAAAATCAACAAAAAAATAATTTTTTTATTAAAGAAATTTTGCGCAACTTAGATTCGTCGAAAGTTATCAATTTTAAATTTCAAAAAAACCAAAAAGAGAGTATGAAAAACAAGCATGAACTTGTGTGGGAGAATTGTCTCAAGATTATTAAAGATAACATTAATGTACAAAGCTATAAAACTTGGTTCGAACCAATAAAACCTGTTAAACTCGACGAGAAAAGTCTAACTATTCAGGTCCCAAGTCAATTTTTCTACGAATGGCTTGAAGAACATTATGTTACCTTACTTCGCAAGACAATTAAGAGAGAATTAGGTGATGAAGCAAAATTGGAATACAGAATATTAGTGGATTCTTCCATAAACTCAAAATCAGGACCTAAAACAATAGATGTTCCAAACTACCGAGAAGGTGTTTATGGCACAAATGAAGTTTCTATGCCTGCCGTATTTTCTAGCCCAATGGTTAAAAATCCATTTGTAATTCCTGGTTTAAAAAAGATACACGTAGATTCTCAGTTAAATCCAAATTACACATTTGATTCTTTTATAGAAGGTGATTGCAATAAATTTGCACGTAGCGCAGGAATGGCTGTTGCAAAGTCTCCTGGAGGAACTGCTTTTAATCCTTTAGTTATATATGGTGGAGTTGGATTAGGAAAAACACACCTAGGACAAGCTATCGGAAATTTCATTAAAGTAAATACATCCACTAAAACAGTGTTGTATGTTAGTTCTGAAAAATTTACAAGCCAGTTTTTAACAGCAATAAGAGATAACAGTACTAATGATTTTATTCATTTCTATCAGCAAATAGATGTGTTGATTATTGATGATATTCAATTTTTTGCAAATAAAACAAAAACACAAGATATCTTTTTTCATATTTTCAACCATTTACATCAAAATGGTAAACAATTGATATTAACTTCTGATAGAGCTCCAAAAGATTTGGAAAATATGGAAGAAAGATTATTATCACGTTTTAAATGGGGTTTAACAACTGATTTGCAAATTCCAGATTATGAAACACGTATTTCTATTTTACAGAAAAAATTACATGCAGACGGAATAGAAATGCATGAAGATGTAACACGCTTCATCGCTACCAATATAAAAACAAATGTGCGTGAATTAGAAGGTGTTTTAACCTCAATTTTAGCGCAAGCAACCTTGAATAAACAAGATATTACCTTAGATTTAGCAAAGAAAACAGTAATTAATTTTGTGAAACATGCTACGAAAGAAATTTCGCTGGATATGATACAAAAAACTGTGTGTGATTTCTTTGAAGTAGCAGTAGAAAAATTAAAAGAACCAACACGTAAACGTCAGTTCGTTCAGGCAAGACAATTATCTATGTTTTTTGCAAAAGAATATACGAAGTCTTCTTTAAAAGCTATCGGACAACAATTTGGCGGCAGAGACCACAGTACAGTAATTCACTCTTGTCAGGCAGTTCGTAACTTAATCGATACCGATGAAGAATTCAGAGATTCTGTAGAAGAATTGAAAAAAAGAATAGAATTAAGTTTGTAAATAACATTCACCAATAGAACAAAATATATTTCCCGCTTCCAAAACTTTGGAAGCGGGATTTTTATTTATAAAAAACGTTATCAATATATTAAAGGAGTTGCCAAAACAAGTATGATTTTGAAAATCGGTGAAATAATGCTTAATTTTGCGCCAGAGAGAGTGGAATTTTTATAAAAAAAATAACATCAATTTGTAAAGTTCTTTTATAAAACCTATCTTTGCCGTCCCAAAGTTCTGTAAAAAGAAATTTAGGAGGTGAGATGGGTGAGTTGGCTTAAACCACCAGTTTGCTAAACTGACGTATGGGTAACTGTACCGAGGGTTCGAATCCCTCTCTCACCGCATCGGGATGTAGTTCAGCCCGGTTAGAATGCCTGGTTTGGGACCAGGAGGTCGTTGGTTCGAATCCAGCTATCCCGACACTAACCACAAAATGCCACTTAGAAATGAGTGGCATTTTTTATTATTAGAATTTTCTTCAGAAAATAGTCCATATTAGTTAAAAACCCTGATAAATATCAAGTTTATTTGTCTATAAATATGATTGTGCGCATAATATTCTAATTCAATAAATGCTAGTATTGTATGTACTTATTCTATTTGAAAAATAAAAATAAACACATGAAAAATAAAGCACTTTTAATATTAATCGCTTGCCTATCCGTTTTAATGATAGCTTGTAAATCCAATGAAACATCTGGTGGTGAAGATGTAGAAGTAAGCGCAGCCGTTGATGGTGTCGGACAATCTGGTGTACAGGATGATGTATCCAATCCTAATGTTGTTCAGGTGGCTGTAGGAAGTAAAGACCACACTACTTTAGTAACAGCAGTTAAAGCAGCTGGATTAGTGGATGCGCTAAGTAATACAGGTCCTTTTACAGTTTTTGCACCAACGAATGCTGCTTTTGATAAATTACCAAAAGGTACAGTGGAAGGATTATTAGAACCTGATAAAAAACAAGACTTAAAAAATATCCTAGAGTACCATACTTATGTCGGTACATTAAAAGCAGAATACTTGCAGGATGGACAATCCTTTGAGCAGGTAAGTGGACAGAAAGTAACCATCAGTAAAAAAGATGGTAAAATATTTGTAAATGGTACTGCTGAAATTGTTGCATCTATTCCTACATCAAACGGTATTATACATGTAATAGATGCGGTATTATTGCCGCCTGCAGAAACAAAATAAATTTTATTGCTTGGTTTTATTAAGTGAGTGGAATAAATATTCTTCTCACTTTCTTTTTGTTTGAGATATTAACTGTAAAATTATTTTTCGAATAATTTTTCTTGCATAATGTATCCTATATTTTCAGCTCTTTTTTTTATCAGCGTTGCTTTTTCTCCTTCAAATAAATCATCGACAGATTCGACAAAAAGTTTATTCCATCTTTTAAAATGTTTTTTATCAATAGATGTAATTTTACTAAGGTGCTGATGTAGGTTCATAGGATTACCTTCATAGTTTCCTGTAAAAAAAATAATATTTTCCCAAAAATTATACATCGCCGGAAGATGCTTATCCCAGTTTATATGAACTATCTCTGTAAAAAATGTACCAATTAGTTTATCCTTTTTTACCTTGTTGTAGAAATTATCTACTAACAATTCAATATCTGCTCGGTTTTTTAAATCCTTTTTCATAGGAATTTATTTTTAATAAGATGTACCTATTTCGTATTACAAATCTTTTTTTCTGAATTTTAATAATGAAATCCAAAACGGTACTGCAATCCAACAACAGAGCAAGAATAAACTGATGAAAAAACCTGTTGAGGTACCAAAAAAATCTTTAAAAATAGCACCTGTATAACCCATCATGGCTGAAACATCTAAATGCAGTAAGATTAATATTCTGGCTAAATCAACAGGACTGAATGCAGTAATAAAGATCATGGCTTTTTCAATCGGATAATCAGAAAGTTGAAATAATAGAAATAATACAAGACCATCAAAAAGTAACGCAAAGTAAAGCCATAGCATAATAGAAAACCCGATTCCTTTTGCTTTGTCTCTTGTAAGAATGGAACTTAGAAATGCAATAGATACGAAAACTATTGAAATAATAATTCCTAGCAACAACATGATACTGCCAACCGAAATGGGTGCATATATTAATAATGGAATTCCTGCACCAATACAAAAAGACAACGTAAATGATATTGATAAACCTGAAAAAATACTCAGCCATATCTTCTTTCGCTGTATTGGCTGACTCAACAATAATTCAATAAATTCAGCACTGTTGTAAATGTAAATGGTAGTAAAGAGTATGGACACTAAAGGAACGGTTAATAAAATTATATTCAACAGCGTTAACATACCTTTGGTGCTATTGTCTTCCAAACTGAATGCACTCCATGAAAAGATAGCCAGCATAATTGTATACGCAATGATAATCCTGTTCTTCAGGATATCTATAATAACGTATTTTATAATTCTGTTCATTTACTAAATTGTTTTTCCTGTTTTATAGTTATTGTATTATTGAAATGCGTTTTGTTTTTTAAAATGGAAGCGATGGCTCTTGAAATCTTATCTTCACCAGTTTTTTCTTTTAATTCATTAATATTTTGATGAAATTCAATATGTCCGTCCTGCATAAAAATTATTTGAGTAATTAAATCGTCGAGTTCACTTAATAAATGCGAAGTAATCAGTATCAGTTTTCCTTTATTTTTTTCAGTAATGATTTTTTCTTTTAAAATTTCAGATGACAAAGGATCTAAGCCTGCAGTAGGTTCATCCAGAATCAGAATATCAGGATTAAAAAGGAAAGCAAGTGCAGCACTTACTTTCTGCGTAGTGCCACCTGAAAGTGTACTCATTGGTTTATCAAAAATTTGTTGCAGCTGAAATTGAATCAATAAATCTTCATCAAGCGCTTGTTCCGTCTGCCTTATTTCTTTCATCATTTCAAAAATTTGCCCTATGTTCATATTTTCTGGATAACGTCCAATCTGCGGCATATAGCCGATATGTTTCCGATACAAAAAACTATCAGAAATAGTTTCGCCATTCACTTTTATAATTCCTTCATTTGGTATAACCATACCCAAAATGCATTTTATCAATGTAGTTTTACCGCAACCATTCGGACCAATCATTGCTATGCATTCGCCTTTATTACAACTCAGATTAATGTTATCCAATACTTGCAGTTTGTTGAATCGTTTTGAAATATGTTCAATCTCTATCATAACGGAAGCTGTCGCATTAAAGGTAAATTATCAATAAAATTATCTGGTGTTAAACTCGGAATTATTCTTTCTGATTTATCTAGAAGGGTAACCATAAAACTGCGGAACAATAACATTGCAGGCGGATTCATCTCAACAATTACAGAAAATAAACTCAGCGGATGATAAGGTAAATCGCCAATACCATTTTTGTCTAAATCATATCCTTCGTATTTATCCCAGTAGTTAGAATTAAAGGTGTTGAGCACAAGTGTTCCGTTGGTGCTGATATCAAAAGTATTTCCTGTAAAATTATTAGTTCGGATTTCATTATCCATACAGCTTGCTTGTATTTTCATGCCCCAGCCATTGCTTTTGAAAATATTTTTTTCCACCAGAATTCTGTTAGTGCCTTCCATGTAAATACCTGAAGTATTATTAGTGAAATGATTGCCACTGATATAACTGTCTGATATTTCTTTTAATAATAAACCATACGCAGCATCGCCCCAATTTTCATCAAAAAAATTGTTATACATCTTTACACGTTTTGTAAACATGACGGCAACACCAGCACCATTATTTTTAAAGATATTACAGATGTACGCGTCGTCATTTGAAAACATAAAGTGTAATCCGTAACGTATATTGGAAGTGGAAGTATTGCGCCAAATAGTTGAACCAGTAACGAATTCAAAATAAATTCCGTCACGATGTCCGGAAATTTGGTTTCCTATAATTAGTAAGCTGTCGCTTTTCCAGCAATGAATACCATTTCCAATTTGTTGTTCTTCTATGCCGTAAGCTTTAATCTTATTATTTCTGATGATACAGTATTTTCCATATTGAATATAGATACCAAAAAAATTATCATCAAGAATATTATTTTGAATGGTAACATGATTGCTGTTGTATACTTTGATACCACCAGGATCGTCTAAAGTAGCAAACCCAGAGTGTTGTACCTTAAATCCTTCAATTGTAACGTTGCTGGCTTTTATAGATACGACCTCATGTTTTTTTTGACCATCTAAAACTGGATAATTCTTTCCAATTAGTGTTATGGATTTATTTATTACAATATTTCCTTCTTTGTAAATACCATTTTCAACTACAATGGTATCTCCATTTTTAGCAGTATTTATAGTTTTCTGAATAGAAAGATTTTTATAACGTTTACCTACAAAATGAGTATTCGCAAATACAGGAAAAACTGTAATTAATAATATGAAACGAATGATTGAATTCATAAATAGTCTATTTGAGAAGATCATCCCATACCACTCTTACGGTATTCATGTCTTTTATTACATTTTTCAGGTTGTCGAAATTTTCAAATGCAGCTATATTGCCACCCATCGGACTTCTGAATTCTTCACTCTTTACTAAATGTGCATTATTTATATTGATGAATGTATGTTCTCCGGAAAAATCAGAAATAAAATAAAGTGGATTCTGTATATTTTTATTTTCTTTAGAAAAACCTATCATACAGGAAAGATCATCAAATTTATAAATTCTGCCTTTTTGTGTAATCAGTTCTGTGGCAAATTTTCCATCTGCAATAGTCATCTTGCAATAATCGCAATTATCGACATTCAATTTTACTGGTTGTGGTGATGTATTATTACAAGAGATAAAAGTTATTGATAAAACAATAAATAAAGCAGTGGTTATGGGTTTACTTTTTTTAAATTTTTGAAAAACTTTTGTCTCTATCAAAACGGCAACCAGCAATAAAACACCGCTTGCTATAAAAAGCCAGCCACCATACGAAGGAATAGAAAAAGCTCCAAAATTAAGTAATTGTTTAAAACCAATTAAAGGTGGCTGATATGCCATACCGGGAACGATAATGGCAGCATTAGGATCAAGGTTATGTCCATAATCGAATTCCCATCTCCAGAAATCAAACATAGCCAAAATGCCAAAAATTGCAAAAGCAGTTAATAAAAAATACAATATTTTTTTTCTTGAAAAGATTCCAGTCAATAATGAAAACAATGCAAAGAAGCCAATAATATAAGGCAATACAGTAAATTCAATAAAATCTTCTGCATGTAATGTCTTCATGCCGATATAATGATTTAGTCCGTTGATGATATCTACATTACCACCTAATTTATAGGTGTAAATCATCAGGTTCAGTCCTTCCGGATATTGTGGTGCATCTAAATCTATTCTCCACAACGGCACGAAAATGGATATTAATAGTAATAATGAAGTAATAAATACTAATGTCCTTGATATGGTTGTCATTTTGTTATTAATTGTATTCATAATAACAGGATTTTATTGAATTGAAAAAATAAAAGGAGCAGGAAATAGTATCGCTGCTCCCTTTTAGTATTAAAATATATTATTTAGTCGCTTCAGGAACAGTTTTACCTAAACTAAATGTTAGCGGTACATTGCTTCCTGCCGGCGATACTCTTACATAACCCTGCATTTCCTGATGCAACGCACTGCAGAAATCAGTACAGTACATTGGGAACATGCCAACACGGTCCGGCACCCATTTAAGTGTTTGTGTTTCACCAGGCATAATTAATAATTCAGCATTATTCGCACCCTTGATGGCAAAACCATGAGGTACATCCCAGTCTTGTTCCAGATTCGTAACATGGAAATAAACTTCATCGCCCAATTTAATTCCTTCTATATTATCCGGTGAAAAATGAGAACGGATAGATGTCATATATACATGTACTTTATTGCCTTGTCTGACCACTTTTGATTCACCTTCACCTTTTGCTACATACGGATTTTTATTTTCATCTATTTTAAAAATCTTCACCTGATTGTTCTTAATTAAATCAGCTGATACTGCTTGTGCATAGTGAGGTTCTCCAATCGTTGGGAAATCCAGAATCAATTGCATTTTATCTCCGCTGATATCAAATAACTGTGCACTCTGAGCTAACTCAGGACCAGTAGGCAGGTATCTGTCTTTCGTAATTTTATTATATGCAATTAAAAATTTGGCATTTGGTTTTTTACTATCTCCACCCGGAATACACAAGTGACCAACAGAGTAATATGTAGGAACCCTATCCAGCACTTTTAAATCTTTAATATTCCATTTAACCACTTCTGAAGAAACAAAGAAAGTGGTATAAGCATTTCCTTTGCCGTCAAATTCAGTATGCAATGGTCCTAAACCTGGTTTTTTAACTTCACCGTATAAAGCAGCTTCGTATTTTATCACCGGAATTCCATCAAAATCTCCATCATACGCTTTGTCTGCAATGGCTTTTTGCAATTTATCGAAACTGAATACAGGAATTAGAGCAGCTAATTTTCCGCTACCAACAATATATTCACCTGTTGGGTCAACATCGCAACCGTGTGGTGACTTTGGACAAGGAATAAAATAGCAGATATCTTTTAACTCTTTTGCAGATAAGACTGTAACTTCAGTTTTTATTTCGGAAGTAGCGCTATGTGTTTCATCACTATAGGTATTGTGCGCATATTTTACAGGAACCTTTTTCCCTTTACCGGCTTTCAGATATTCTTCTGCTTTTTTCCAGTTGACCGCCATAATAAAGTCTTTATCTTTTTGAGAAGCATTTACTTCTAACAATGTATTTGCCTGCTCTGTATTGTAACAAGAGAAGAAAAACCATCCGTGAGATTTTCCTTTTCCGGCATGGCTTAAGTCGAAGTTAACACCTGGACATTCAATCTGAAAAGCAATATCCATCTTACCATCTTCCTTTCCTACACTTATAAAACTCAGATAACCTTTGAAGTTTTGTTTGTAAGTATTAATAGCTACATCTCCATTTGCATTATCTGAAGGAACACTAAAACGAGTACCTGCCACCACATATTCTGTATTTTCAGTAATAAATGGAGAGGAATGATTTCCTGCACTATTCGGAAGTTCAATAATTTCTGCAGTCCGGAAAGTCTTCAAATCAATACGTGCCACACGTGGTGTATTATTAGCATTACCAAAAACCCATCTTCCATCAATTTCTCCATTTGTTTGAGACATTTCAGTATGGTGTAAATCATCCCATGGAACGAAACCGTGAGAAGTATTTAACATAGGCTTTGTCTCTTCACTGTAACCCCAACTTTTTTCGGGATCAACAGAGAATACAGGAATAACACGAAGTAATCTGCCTGATGGCAAGCCATATACAGACATCTGTCCGCTAAAACCACCACTAACAAAATTGTAGAATTCATCGTATTTGCCAGGTGCCACATAGGTTTTCTTTGCAGCATCACCACTTACTGCACTACCAGCATTTTTTGGTTTACATGCATTCATTGCCAAAATGATAACAACACTTATGGTTGCAATCAGTTTTATATTTATATTTTTCATTTTATATGGATTTAAATTGTTGAATTTATTTTACACCGTCATTCTTTCGCATAAATTCCAGTAAGTGTCTGGCATCATCATCAGACAAACTTTGATTAGGCATTCTTACCAGACATATTTCCAATTGTGCTTGTGCCGCAGGGTCTTTGTCAATCATCGCATCTGTATTGGTGATGAAATTCATAATCCATTCGGGTGTTCGGCGTGTAGTTACACCTTTCCAGCCTGGTCCTACCAGTTTTTCGTCTGTCATTTTATGACAGGATGAACATTTTACACCAGATACCTTTTCACCAGAAGTTGCCATTGCTACATCTAGCGTTGCAGCTACGTCTATTTTTGTAAATTTACCTTCACCTCTTTTTGGGTCATAGGAAGGATTGCCATTTTCTGTTGAAGTTGGTGTTTCAGTAGTTTGTTCCTCTGTACTAAAGTCATCTTTTGTAGGATTTGAATTACATCCTGCAAAAAATACAATCGATGTACAGAAGGTAAAAGCGAATAATATTTTTTTCATTTCATTAAATTTTATATTACAAGGTTAATTAGATATTTAATAAAGAATTATGATTGTAATCATATCTTATTCAATTGGCATAATTTTCTAAAAACTTAGATAGTAATTTTTTTAAACATGATATAAATCATATTTCTACTTGTTCCTTATCATCCTTTTCTTAGCTTTTTATAAAGAAAATTACATTGTAAATTTTTGAATAATGATGATAAGTGAAGATTTGCTTTTAACAAGAGGTGCAATATATAAGAAGATTCAAAAAGGGGATTTTATTTTTATGGAAGGTGCGAAATGTAATTTTTATTATCAACTAATAAAAGGTAGGGTAAGTTGGGTAAATTATGATAGCGAAGGAAAAGCATTCATTCAATCTATAGTAGAACCAGGTGAATGTTTTGGTGAATTGCCATTATTTGACGATGAACCCTATGCTGCTAATGCGATTGCAGAAATTGATTCTGTAGCAATACAATTACCAAAAACAACATTTCTTGAACTTATAAAAGAGAGACAAGATTTGATGTTAGCATTCACCAGATTGCTTGCACAAAGAATACGCTATAAATTCTTTTTATTAAAAGAATTATCCTGCCACAATCCGGAACACCAGATTATTACGCTATTAAATTTCTTCAAAGGAAAACAACAACAGAATATCTCAGAACCATTTAAGATATGTTATACTAGACAACAATTAGCGAGTATGACAGGATTAAGAGTAGAGACTGTTATAAGAGTCATTAAGAAATTAAGTAGAAAAGGAAAACTAACTATTAAAAAGGGTAGGGTTTTTTTATTAAATGGTGATTCAAATCATAAAAGGTGTGTAGTATAAGAATTTATTTTACAGGACATAACTGTAATATATAATGAATCTTCTTATCAAAAAATACGTAGTTGTTTCTTTCTTTAATTTGTTATTAGTAGCTTCTATTGGTGTGGTACTGAGGTATAAAATTTTATTTTCTCTTCCATTTGTTGATCAGAAATATTTATTACACGGACATTCGCACTTTGCTTTTGCTGGCTGGATTACACAAACATTGATGGTACTGATGGTGGTATATCTTTCAAAAGAAACCAGTAGAGATGAATTCGTCTTCTATAAAAAATTATTACTGGCAAATCTTTTTACAGCCTACGGAATGCTGATAGCATTTCCAATACAAGGATATGGTTTGGTTTCTATTATTTTTTCTACATTATCCGTTTTTGTTTCTTATTTGTTTGCTATTCGGTTTTGTAAAGATCTGAATAAACTAAACAACAAAACAGTTGCACATTATTGGTTTAAGACAGCATTACTATTAGCGGTCTTTTCTTCTATAGGAACTTTCGGACTGGCATTTATGATGGCTAATAAAATTATTCACCAAAATTGGTATCTGTCTGCAGTTTATTTTTATTTGCATTTTCAATATAACGGTTGGTTTTTCTTTGCCTGTATGGGATTGTTACACACTATATTACCTAAAGAAATCTTATATGACAGAAAAATAAAAACAGTATTTTGGCTTTTTGCACTGGCTAGTATTCCAACTTATTTTTTATCTACATTATGGATGCCATTACCTTTGTTTGTTTATGTTTTAGTGGTTTTTGCAAGTATAGCACAGTTTATAGCCTGGTGCATTTTCGGTTTTCTACTTATTCAAAACAGAGTGATAATTGCTGCTAAATTTACACATGCAGGAAACTGGGCTTTGTTTTTAAGTGCGATAGCCTTAACCATTAAACTTAGTTTGCAGTTAGGTTCAACTATTCCTGCATTAGGTCAATGGGCTTTTGGTTTTCGTTCTATAGTTATAGCCTATTTGCATTTGGTTTTACTTGGAGTCATCTCTTTGTTTTTAGTAGGATTTATTTTCTCAACTGAGTTGATAAAAATTCAAAAACTAACAAAGGCAGGTTTAGTTATTTTTATCATTGGAATATTTTCAAATGAGTTTGTTTTGATGTTGCAAGGTATTGCATCAATTAGTTATAACTTAGTTCCGTGCAGTAATGAGCTCTTGCTTTTAATGGCTCTTATAATATTTATAGGAATATTTTTAATTCTAATTTCGCAAATAATAAAATACAATTTAAAAGAGGTTCACTAAAAGCGAACCTCTTCTATTTCAAAAAAAAGAATGATATTACGCAGTAGTATCTTCTGTTTCTGCACTTGGTGCATTGCTCTTTACACTTGCAATTCCATTGTCTCTGCTGGCTACACTTTCGTATAATTCGCTGTTGCCAATTACTTGTCCGTTGCCTGCTTTTAAGTTGAAATATGGCTTGCCGTTAGATGATTCTTTTCTATCGTATTTGCTATCATCTACTGCTACCGAGTTAATACCGTTCAAGCATGCTGCCTTAGTCGTATACGCTTCGTTTTTTTAAATGTTTTGTCCGTTTCCAGCTACTAGATTAAAGTAGAAATGTCCGTCTTTTTGTGTTTTAATTACAAATTTTCCCATTGAATTTATTTTTATTAATTAAAGATAAAATTTAATTTTTAAACACAAAAAATCTATGAATTAATTAACCATATTCACCGGAATTTACATCTTTTACATTTCCAAAACCAATTACATCTTCTACCGTAGGTTCATCGCCTAATTCAGAAGCACGCTTGATAGTTTTTCCGCCATATTTATTTTTCAATTCATACACCGTTTTTCGCAATTTATTTGTTTTTAAATGTGAGTTGTCAAAGATATTTAATTGCAGAATATCTTCATTAATAAAATCCTGC